>NZ_JBNYXM010000029.1:0-73027 GCF_051380665.1 Janthinobacterium lyxosi | reverse complement strand
GGGCCCGCAGAGCAATACAACTGCAACAAGGCCGGATATAGAACTGCAGCCTAGCCTGTCTGAAACACACAAAATCACCTTGCCAAACGGGAGGCGTCCATATAGTCGTCATGGCGGTCATGCATCAACATCTACCCCTGGAACAAGTGCGTCCTGGCATGGTCTTGTCGGATGTTTTGCTCGACGCGCATGGACAAGTACTGTTGCCGCAAGGCGCGGTACTGACGGAAAACATGCTGGCCCTGATGCCGCGCCACGGCATCGACATGCTGCCGATCCAGGCGCCGCCACCCTCGCCGGAAGAAGTAGCCGCACAGCAAGCGGCCAACAGCGCGCGGCTAGCCCATCTGTTCCGCAAGCATGATCCGGACGATCCCGAGGACGTGGCCACCACCTTGCTGCGCAGCTATGTCACGCAATACCGCCTGGGTACGGGAGACGCGACATGAGCACCCAGCTGACCCTGGACGATATCGTCGCCCACCTTGATGACCTGCCCTCGCTGCCCGCCGTCGTGATGGAGTTACTCAACAGCATCGACCAGGACGACGTGGATATTTCCGTGCTGGCGAAAAAAGTGTCGTACGACCAGGCGCTGACGGCAAAAACCCTGCGCCTGGCCAACTCTTCCCAATATGGCCTGCAAGTGAAGGCCACCACCATCCAGCAGGCGATTACCTACCTGGGCTTCCAGACCACGCGCAGCCTGATCACGTCGGCAGCCATCACGGGCTGCTTCCCGGAAGGACGCTGTCCCGGCTTCGACGACAAGGCCTTCTGGCGCCATTCGGTGGCGACGGCCGCCTGCGCCAAGGTGCTGGCACGACAGATCCGCTTCAACCAGGATTACGCCTTTACGGCCGGCTTGCTGCATAACATCGGCCGCCTGGTGCTGGTCAGCAGCTTTCCCGCGCACTACGCACAAGTCATCGCGCACCAGGCAACGCACGATTGCAGCCTGCTCGAAGCGGAGCGGGCCGTGCTGGGCGTGGACCATGTGCAGGCAGGCGTGGCACTGGCCGAGCACTGGAATTTTTCCGACACCATGCGCCTGGCGCTGGCCAACTACCTGCAGCCGGAAACGCCGGGGGCCGGCTTCCTGGCAGCGCTGATCCATGTGGCCAATGCCATCGTCTGCGCGCTCGACCTGGCGCAGGCGGGCGACGACATGGTGCCGCGCGTCTCGCCGGTGGCCTGGGATGCGCTGGGCCTGGGCGAAGACACGTATCTGCAGCTGTTCCGCGAAACGGAGCTGCGCTACGACGAAATCACCTCGGCACTGCTGAGCTAAACACCGCGCCAAATGCCAACGGCTCTCGCCTCGAGGCGAAAGCCGTTATGGGTACTGCGGTGTATCCATGTTACCCGGTCCATGCTGCCCGGTCCACGCCAGCCTGTTACCGCCAGCAGCTACGCAAGCGGCACAGTCAGCGCGCAACCACATCAGTGCGCGTAATTCGATTCTTGCGCATCGCCGCGGTCTTCCGCTTTTGGACGGCCCTGGGCGTCGGACAGACGATACTTGGTGCGGCGGTCGCCCATCAAGTCACGCAGGTCACGGATGCTCATGCCCGTCACTTCGTGCATGCGGATCAGCAGCGAGGCGCCGACCGGCAAGCGGTGGTGGCGGATCTTGCTGATGACGGGTGGCGCCACTTCAAGCAGGCGCGACAGGGCTGCGTCGTTTTTCAGCTGCATCTTGCTCAGCAGAATATCCAGCAGGTGATTCGGGTTGTAACTCTCTTGCGATGCTAATGCATGATGTGCCATGATTTTTCCTCGTCTGGTGAATGTAGAAAATAATGCCGATACGAACTTAAGGCTGGCTTAGAGTGTTTAAATAAACGTCTTTCCATCGGTTTCAGCCTCCCCTCCGTCTTCCCTCCTTATCGCATTGCCTGCACAGGACTCGCACAGCCACGTCCAGCCAACGTGCGCAGCGTGCCGCGTGAGTAAAAGCACGTGCAATTCACTAAAATGAATTGCATATAAGGCAATATACTAGCCCAAACAGGCCGCATCTGCGCCTCGCGCAAACTTCCTGATTGTTAAATATCAATCAAGCTGCTGGTTGGCTTGGAAACGATGCCTTTTCAACACATTAGGATGCCAGCGGGCGCGCACAAGGCTTTGCAGCAACTTGTTACAAATCAATGGTGTCGCACGGCAATAAATGCTTTTCAGCATCGCCGTGCCGTGCGCCGTATTCACGCCGCAATCTTGTCGGCAAGATCAGCACGACATGGCCCGTCACGACGATTTACGCTAAACTATGGCCTGAACTTGCAGCGAGCCTGCCACCGGGCAGCCAGAGGCGCCCGGCCGGTCACCCACCGTCCCCCGCCCTGAGCGGCGCCCAGCGCAAGCCCCCTGTCCAGCTTATTTGCCGCCACACTTATTTGCCCCAGTTATTTGCCCCAGTTATTTGCCCCATTTATTTGCCGCCACATTTACCGATAAGCACCCGACTCCATGCAGAAAAAAGTATTCATTAAAACCTTCGGCTGCCAGATGAACGAGTACGACTCGGACAAGATGGCCGATGTGCTGGGCGCCTCCGACGGCCTGGTGCGTACCGACACGCCGGAAGATGCCGATGTGATCCTGCTCAACACCTGCTCCGTGCGCGAAAAGGCGCAGGAAAAAGTGTTTTCCGACCTGGGCCGTCTGCGCGAGCTGAAACTCGCCAAGCCGCACCTCTTGATCGGCGTGGGCGGCTGTGTGGCGTCGCAGGAAGGCGACGCCATCGTCAAGCGCGCACCGTATGTCGACATGGTCTTCGGCCCGCAAACCCTGCACCGCCTGCCGCAGATGATCGAACTGCGCCGATCGAGCGGCGCCTCGCAGGTCGATATCAGCTTCCCGGAAATCGAAAAGTTCGACCACATGCCGCCGGCCAAGGTCGACGGCGCCTCGGCGTTTGTTTCCATCATGGAAGGCTGCAGCAAATATTGCAGCTACTGCGTGGTGCCCTACACGCGCGGCGAGGAAGTGTCGCGCCGCTTCGAAGACGTGCTGACGGAAGTGGCGGGACTGGCCGCCCAGGGCGTCAAGGAAATCACCCTGCTGGGGCAGAACGTGAATGCCTACCGCGGCGCGATGGAAGGGGGCGAGATCGCCGACTTCGCCCTGCTGCTCGAATACGTGGCCGACATTCCCGGCATCGCCCGCATGCGCTTCGTCACCAGCCACCCGAAGGAATTCACGCAGCGCCTGATCGACGCCTATGCCAAGATCCCGCAGCTGGTCGACCATTTGTACCTGCCGGCGCAGCACGGCTCCGACAAGATCCTCGGCGCCATGAAGCGCGGCTACACGGGCCTCGAATACAAGTCCATCATCCGCCGCATCCGCGCCGTGCGCCCGAACATGGCGATTTCCTCGGACTTCATCGTCGGTTTCCCCGGCGAGACGCAGACCGACTTCGACGCCATGATGAAGCTGATCGCGGACGTCGGCTTCGACAACAGCTACAGCTTCATCTTCAGCAAGCGCCCCGGCACGCCGGCCGCCAGCCTGGAAGACGACACGCCGCATGAAGTCAAGCTGGCCCGTTTGCAGCAGTTGCAGGCGGCCATCGACGCCAACACGCGCAAGTACAGCCTGGCCATGGTGGGTAGCGTGCAAACCATCCTCGTCGAAGGCCGCTCGAAAAAGGACACGGACGACAGCGAGCTGCAAGGCCGCACGGAAAACAACCGCGTAGTCAATTTCGACGCCGGTCCCGACGGTTTGCAATTGATCGGCCAACTGGTCGACGTGCGCATCACCGAAAGCCATTCCTACACCCTGCGCGGCGAACTCGTCGCCAGCGCACCCGCATTGAAAAGAGCCAGTTGAAAACCAAAGCCCCGATACAGCCGCATTACTTCATCCCCGAGCCGCTGGACAACACGCGCCTGGCGCATTTGTGCGGGCCGCTCGATGAAAACCTGCGCCAGATTTCCGCCGCCCTCGACGTGACGATCTTCCGCCGCGGCGAGAAATTCATCGTCGGCGGCAGCAATGCCGAACGGGCCGTGGAAATCCTGGAACAGTTCTACGCCATCGCCAACAAGGTCGTGCCGCTGGAAGAAGTGCAACTGGCCCTGGTGGAACAGCGCGCGGGCCTGTCCGCAGCCTCGGAACACCATGCCAACGCCCCCATCAGCACCTTCGTCGAACCGGACATCGCCAGCCCCGTGCTGAAAACCCGGCGCAGCGACCTGCGCGGGCGCACGCCGCACCAGATCGCCTACCTGCGCGACATCCTCGAACACGACATCAGCTTCGGCGTAGGTCCGGCCGGCACGGGCAAGACCTACCTGGCCGTCGCCTGCGCCGTCGACGCGCTCGAACGCGACGCCGTCAAGCGCATCATCCTGACGCGCCCCGCCGTCGAAGCGGGCGAACGCCTGGGCTTCCTGCCGGGCGACCTGGCGCAAAAGGTCGACCCGTATCTGCGTCCCCTGTACGACGCGCTGTACGATTTGCTGGGCTTTGACCGCACGCAAAAACTGTTTGAAAAACAGGTGATCGAGATCGCCCCGCTGGCCTACATGCGCGGGCGTACCCTGAACCACGCCTTCGTCATCCTCGATGAAGCGCAAAACACTACCGTCGAACAGATGAAGATGTTCCTGACGCGCATCGGCTTTGGCAGCAAGGCCGTGGTGACGGGCGATGTGACGCAGGTCGATCTGCACAAGAGCCAGACGAGCGGCCTCATCGACGCCGTACACGTGCTGAAAGACGTGCGCGGCATCGGCTTCACGCAATTTAACAGCAGCGACGTGGTGCGCCATCCGCTTGTCGCCCGCATCGTCGATGCCTATGAAACGGCGCAGGCGGCCGGCGCCAACGCCGCCCAGTTACTCCCCCTGATCAAACCAGCTGCCGCCAAAAATGTCCGAAAAAAATAAACTGTCCTTGTCCGTGCAATACCCGGACGCCCGCCTGGAAACCCTGATCACGCGGCCGAAAGTGCGCCGCTGGGTCAAGGCGGCCCTGTTCGCGCCTGCCGAATTCACCATCCGCTTCGTCGACGCGGAAGAAGGCCGCACCTTGAACCGCGACTACCGCGAGAAGGACTACGCCACCAATGTGCTGACCTTTGCCTACAACGAAGGCGAAGAGTTGGGCGACGACGAGCCGACGCGCGCCGACATCATCCTGTGCACGGACGTGCTGGAAAAGGAAGCGGCAGAGCAAAAGAAAAGCGTGGAAGAGCATACGGCCCACCTGATCGTACATGGCGTGCTGCATGCGCAAGGCTACGACCACATGGATGACGAAGAAGCCACCGAGATGGAGGGCCTGGAAACGGAGATCCTCGCGAAACTCGGCATCACCGATCCGTACCAGGAGTGCGCGCCATGAGCACCTGGGCACTTGATGCCTTCGGCAACGACTACGCCATGGATTGGGCGCAGGATTTGCACGAATATAAAACCCTGGAACTGGTCGAGACCACGCTCGACAACGTCATCGACAGCACGGAGGTGGAACTGGAAGCGCCGTTCGCCGCCGAAGCGCTGGCCGCGCTGGAAGTGATCGCGCGCCTGCTGGGCAAACCGGGCGAGGACGACCCCGCCACCGCCGAAGTGGATGAATGGGTGGCCGCCTGCAAGAAGAAAGTCACGCCGCCGCTGCTGGAAAAGGCGCGCCTGACGCTGGACAAGATCGGCGCGGAAACGTCGGAACTGCGCCAGCTGTGGCAGGACAGCGAGCATTTCACCGACTGGCAGGCCGACGTGGCGGCCTTGCGCGCACGCGTGCTGGGCCCGGACGCCTGAAACGTCGCGCAACGGCGCACTTCAACGTATTAAATTTGCATCAAAAGCGGGGAAATCCGGTATTGCCCCACTTTTGGTGTATCCTGTATCCCTTCGCAACAACGGCTCACGCCTCCTATGCCCGAGCACCCTAGTGGCGTCAGAACTGACGTCAAGCCCCACCGGTCACTGTTTGAACGCCTGACCGCACTCATTTCCCCCGAGCCAGAGAACCGTGCAGAATTGCTCGATGTTCTACACGATGCGCATGAACGCAAGCTGATCGACGCCGACGCCCTGTCGATGATCGAAGGCGTGTTCCAGGTATCGGATCTCTGTGCGCGCGACATCATGATTCCCCGTTCGCAAATGGATGTCATCGACATCAGCAAGCCAATCGAGGAATGGATGCCGGAGGTCCTGTCCACCGCCCACTCGCGCTTCCCCGCGATCGAAGGCGAACGCGACAAGGTCATCGGCATCCTGCTGGCGAAAGACTTGCTGCGTTATTACGCAGAAGAAACTTTCGACGTGCGCGACATGCTGCGCCCCGCCATCTTCATCCCCGAATCGAAACGCCTGAATGTGCTGCTGCGCGATTTCCGCGCCAACCACAATCACATGGCCATCGTCGTCGATGAATACAGTGGCGTCGCCGGCCTGATCACCATCGAAGACGTGCTGGAACAGATCGTCGGCGATATCGAGGACGAATACGACTTCGATGAAGCCGAGGACAATATCCTCTCGCTCAAGGAAGGCCAGTTCGGCCCCCGCTGGCGCGTCAAGGCGCTGACCGAGATCGAACAGTTCAACGAAGAAGTGGGCAGCCACCTGGTGGACGACGACGTCGACACCATCGGCGGCCTCGTTTCGAAGTACCTGGGCCGCATGGCGCACAAGGGCGATATTTTCGACCTGGGCAATTTGCGCTTCGAGGTGCTGCGCGCCGATGCGCGCCAGGTGCACGTGCTGCTCGTCGAGCGCCTGCCCAACGTGCCGGAACTGGAACTCTGACATGCGCGTGCTGTAAATGCGTTTCAGACGCTCAGATCCCAACGCCCCCGCCAAACCGCCCCGCAGCACGTGGGCGCGCATGCTGACTGCCGCCATTGCCGGCGCCGTCGCCGTGCTGGCGTTCGCCCCTTTCGGCTACTGGCCATTGCAAATCCTCAGCCTGGGCGTGCTGTTCTACCAGGTGCTGCGTGCGGCGAACGTCAAGGCCGGCGCGTTGATCGGCTGGGCCTACGGCTTCGGCTGGTGCGCGGCCGGCACGCACTGGCTGTATATCTCCATGCACCGCTATGGCGACATGGCTGCGCCGCTGGCGGCCATCGCCGTGGCCCTGCTGGCACTCTTGATGGCCATCTACGTGGCGCTGGCCATGGGCGCGGCCGCCTGGCTGCGCCAGCGCTGGGTACTCTCGCTGCCGACAATGACGCTGTTGATCTTGCCTTCCCTGTGGACCCTCTTCGAATGGACGCGCGGCTGGCTGTTTACGGGTTTCCCGTGGCTGGCCACTGGCTATGCCCACAATGCCGGCCCGCTGGCCGGTTATGCGCCCATCGTCGGCGCATATGGTCTGGGATGGCTGGCGGCGCTGTCCGCCGGCGCCCTGCTGCTGCTGACGCACCGCACGCGCTGGACCGCGCTGGCCGGCCTGGTCGCGCTGTACGCGGCCGGCGTTGGCCTGCAGTACGTGAACTGGACCCATCCTGTCGGACGCCCGATCACGGTACGCCTGTTGCAGGGCAATGTGCCGCAGCAGCAGAAATTCGACCCCGGCTTCGTGCTGGGCGCCCTGCAGATGTACCAGAGCGCCATCACCAGCGCGCCGGCCGACCTGATCGCCACGCCGGAAACGGCTGTCACCGTGCTGCAGCACCAGCTGCCGCCCGGCTATCTGGATAGCTTGACGACTTATTCGCAGCAGACGGGCAGCACGATTTTGCTCGGCATGCCCGTGCTCGACGAGCAGCAACGCTTCTACAATGCGGCCTTGGGAATCTCGCCCAACAGCGCGGCGGGCCCTTACTACCAGTACCGCAAGCACCATTTGGTGCCGTTCGGCGAATTCGTGCCGCCCGGCCTGCACTGGTTTGTCGCCATGATGGCCATCCCGCTGGGCGACATGGGCCGCGGCGCCGACGTGCAGGCGCCTTTGCCCGTGCGCGACCAGCTGGTGCTGCCGAATATCTGCTACGAAGACCTGTTTGGCGAGGAAATCGCTGGCCAGCTGGCCAGCGCCCACCGCAATGGCAAGCAATCGGCCTCGGTGCTGCTGAATATCTCCAACCTGGCCTGGTTTGGCGACTCGATCGCCATTCCCCAGCATCTGCAGATTTCACAGATGCGCAGCCTGGAAACGGGTCGCCCCATGCTGCGCTCGACCAACACGGGCGCCACCGCCGTCATCGACGGCAAAGGCGTGGTGCAAAGCCTGCTGCCGCCGGAACAGCAAGCCACGCTGGCAGCCAAGGTGCAAGGTATGGGCGGCATGACGCCATACATTCTGTATGGCAATAAACTGGTGCTGGCCCTGGCCGCGCTGGCCCTGCTGACGGCCTTCCTGCTGTCGCGCGCCGCCCGCCGTGGCCGCGCCGCGCAGCAATAAGCGGCCGATATTGCCCGAAGAGTCACAGTGCGCCCGTAAAAACCGCTAAAATTAGCAAAACCCCGGCCCGGACACGCTTGATTAACAGCGTCCGGGCTTCAAGCAACCCCTTACAGCGCGCAGCCTCCCGCGCGGCGAACTCATACGATGCTCACATTTCAACAAATTATCCTGACCTTGCAAACCTATTGGGACAAGCAAGGTTGCGCCCTGCTCCAGCCTTACGACATGGAAGTCGGCGCCGGCACCTTCCACACCGGTACCTTCCTGCGCGCGGTCGGCCCGGAACCCTGGCGCGCCGCGTATGTGCAGCCGTCGCGCCGCCCGAAAGATGGCCGCTATGGCGAAAACCCGAACCGCATGCAGCACTACTACCAGTATCAGGTGGTGCTCAAGCCCGCGCCGGAAAACATCCTCGACCTGTATCTGGGTTCGCTGGTCGCACTGGGTCTGGACTTGAAGCAGAATGACGTGCGCTTCGTCGAAGACGACTGGGAAAGCCCGACTCTGGGCGCCTGGGGCCTGGGCTGGGAAGTCTGGCTGAACGGCATGGAAGTGACCCAATTTACCTACTTCCAGCAAGTAGGCGGCCTCGATTGCAAGCCCGTGCTGGGCGAGATCACCTACGGCATCGAACGCCTGGCCATGTATCTGCAAGGCGTGGAAAACGTGTATGACCTGGTGTGGACCGAGTGGGAAGAAAATGGTGTGACGAAGAAGCTGACGTACGGCGACGTCTTCCACCAGAACGAGGTGGAGCAATCGACCTACAACTTCGAGCACGCGAATACGGACCTGCTGTTCGAACAGTTCGGCAACTATGAAGCGGAAGCGAAGCGCCTGATCGAGCTGCAACTGACCCTGCCCGCCTACGAGAAGATCATGAAGGCCTCGCACAGCTTCAATATGCTGGACGCGCGTGGCGCCATCTCGGTGACGGAACGCGCCGCCTATATCGGCCGCGTGCGCACCCTGTCGCGCCTGGTGGCGCAAGCGTATTACGACTCGCGCGAGCGCCTCGGCTTCCCGATGCTGCCCGCCGCAGACCAACCCGCCGCCGCTTAACTTCGAGCCTCCATCATTCGAGCCTCTACACCGCCGTACCAGACAAGAACACCATGAACCAAACACTGCTCATCGAACTGCTGACCGAAGAACTGCCGCCGAAAGCGCTGGCCAAACTGGGCGCAGCCTTCACGGCCAGCATCGTCAACGGCCTGAAAGCGCGCGACTTCCTGGAAGCCGACAGCGTCGCCACCAGCTACGCCTCGCCGCGCCGCCTGGCCGTCTCCATCACCAATGTGCGCGAAGTCTCGCCCGATAAATCGATCCGCGAAAAAGTCTTGCCCGTCTCCGTGGCGCTGGACGCGAACGGCAACGGCACGCCGCCGCTGGCCAAGAAACTGGCCGCGCTGGGCTTCCCCGAGTTGACGGTGGCCGAGCTGGAACGCGCCGCCGATGGCAAGGCCGAAAGCTTTTTCTATACCTACACGGCGCCAGGCAGCCAGCTCGCCACCGGCGCGCAGGCTGCCCTGAGCGAATCGGCGGCCAAGCTGCCGATTCCAAAACTGATGAGCTATCAGCGCCCGGACGGCACGACCGTGCAATTCGTGCGCCCGGCCCACAGCCTGATTGCACTGCATGGCATCAACGTGCTGCCTTTGACCCTGCTGGGCCTTGCCGCCGGCCGCACCACCCTGGGCCACCGCTTCCTGACCGACGGCGCGCCGATCACCATCGCGCACGCGGAAAACTATGCGGCCTCCCTGATCCTCAACGCCAGCGTCATCGCCAGCAACGAGGAGCGCAAGGAGCGCATCCGCGCCCAGCTGCTGGACAAGGCCGGTGCCGACCAGGTGCTGATGCCCGAAGCGCTGCTCGACGAAGTCACGGCCCTGGTCGAATGGCCCGTCGTGTATGAATGCCACTTCGAGGAAGAATTCCTGGCCGTGCCGCAGGAATGCCTGATCCTCACCATGCAGACAAACCAGAAATACTTCGCGCTGACCGACAGCGAAGGCAAGCTGCGCTCGCGCTTTTTGATCGTCTCGAACATCGAAACCAGCACGCCGGAGCACATCATCGGCGGCAACGAGCGCGTCGTGCGCCCGCGCTTGTCGGACGCCAAGTTCTTCTTCGAGCAAGACAAGAAAAAAACGCTGGCATCGCGTTTGCCGCTGCTGGCCAACGTCGTGTATCACAACAAGCTCGGCACGCAAGCTGCCCGCACAGAGCGCGTCAAGTCGCTGGCCGGCGCCATCGCCGCAAAACTGGGCTACGACGTGGCCCTGGCCGAACGCGGCGCCCTGCTGGCCAAGGCCGATCTGCTGACCGACATGGTGGGCGAATTCCCCGAGCTGCAAGGCATCATGGGCACGTACTACGCGCGCCATGACGGCGAGCCGGAAGAAGTGGCGCTGGCCGCTTCCGAGCACTACCAGCCGCGCTTTGCCGGCGACAGCCTGCCGTCCACCGCCACCGGCACCGCCGTGGCCCTGGCCGACAAGCTCGAAACCCTGGTCGGCATCTGGGCTATCGGCCTGGCGCCCACGGGCGACAAGGACCCGTTCGCGCTGCGCCGCCACGCCCTGGGCGTGCTGCGCATGCTGCTGGAAAAGCGCTTGCCCCTGTCGATCCAGGGCTTGCTGGGCGACGCCGCTGCGCAATTTGCCGCCATCCCCGGCTTCAAGGACCCGGTGGCGGACGTCACCACTTTCATGCTGGACCGCCTGCGCGGCATCCTGCGCGAGCGCGGTTTCTCGCCGAATGAAATCGAAGCCGTCGTGGCGCAAAATCCGGACCGCCTGGACGACATCGTGCAGCGTCTGGAAGCCGTGCAGGCGTTTGCCGCCCTGCCGGAAAGCGCCTCTCTGGCCGCCGCCAACAAGCGCATCACGAACATCCTGAAAAAGAACGAGGAAGCCGTCAGTCAGGTCGCCGCCGGTGGCGTCAACGTGGCGCTGCTGCAGGACGAAGCGGAGAAAAAACTCGCCGCCGCCGTCTCGCGCGTGCAGCCGGAAGTCGACGCGGCCTTCGCCAAGGGCGACTTCACCAGCACCCTGCAAACGCTGGCGCAGCTGCGCGACGACGTCGATGGCTTCTTCAACGACGTGATGGTGATGGCCGAGGATGTCGCCCTGCGCAACAACCGCCTGGCCTTGCTGTCGTCGCTGCACTACATGATGAACCGCGTGGCCGACATTTCCAAGCTGGCGGCATAATGGGCACTCCGGCGCTGAAACTGATTATTCTCGACCGCGACGGCGTCATTAATCATGACTCGCCGGACTTCATCAAGTCACCGGCCGAATGGCTGCCGATTCCCGGTTCGCTCGAAGCGATCGCCCGCCTGAACCAGGCCGGCTATCGCGTCGTCGTCGCCTCGAACCAATCGGGCATCGCGCGCGAGTACTTCGACATGACGGTGTTGAACGCGATCCACCAGAAGATGCATACCCTGGCGCAGCAGGTGGGCGCCGATATCGACGCCATCTTCTTTTGCCCGCACGCGGGCGCGGACAATTGCGACTGCCGCAAGCCGAAACCGGGCATGTTCCATGAAATCTCGAAGCGCTACAACACCAACCTGAAAGGCGTGCCCACCGTTGGTGATTCGCTGCGCGACCTGCAGGCAGGTTTCATCAGCGGCTGCGTGCCCTACCTGGTCCTGACGGGCAAGGGTGAAAAAACCAACGAAACGGGTGGCCTGCCGCCTGGCAGCCAAGTCTTCCCCGACCTGGCCGCCGTGGTCAACCACCTGCTCAAGGCGCCAGCGGCGCCAGCGCCCACCGTGGCATTCAGTATCTAATTTTCGGAGAACCGCATTGCGTAATATTTCCCTGTTCCTGCGATCCCTGCTGTTCATGACCATCATGATCGTAGCCACTATCGTCTGGGCCTGCGTGTGCTTTTTTGCCGCGCCATTGAGCTACAACAAGCGCTATTGGGTCACCTCGCGCTGGAACGTGTTTATCCTGTGGTGCGCCAAGGTCATTTGCGGCATCCGCTATGAAATCAAAGGCGCCGAGAACTTCCCGGATGCGCCGGCCATCGTGCTGTCGAAGCACCAGTCGGCATGGGAAACCATCTTCTTGCTGCCCAGCCTTCCACGCCCGCTGGTGTATGTGTTCAAGAAGGAGATTTTGTACATCCCGTTTTTCGGCTGGGCCATGGCGCTGCTGCGCATGATCCCCATCGACCGCAAGCAGGGCAAGCATGCCTTCAAAAGCGTGGTCGCGCATGGCAAACGCCGCCTGGCCGACGGCCAATGGATTATCATGTTCCCCGAAGGCACCCGCATTCCGGTGGGCCAGGCGGGCAAGTACAAGAGCGGCGGCACGCGCCTGGCAATCGCCACGGGCGCCGTGGTCGTGCCGATTGCACATAATTCAGGCGAATGCTGGCCCAAGCAGTCATTCCTCAAACGCCCGGGACTGATCACCGTCTCGATAGGCAAACCGATTTCGCCGGAAGGGCAAACCCCGGACAGCATGATGCAACAGGTGGAAAATTGGATAGAATCAGAAATGCGCGTCATTTCGCCTCACGCCTACAACGCTGGCTAGACGGCATCAGCGCGGTCATCCAGGAGCCGACCCTGCGCCAGCAGATGAAGACCATCAAGGTCGGCGACCAGCAACTGGACCTGTTCGCGCACGACGTCTCGACCAGCACGCCCCCGGCGGTGCGCCCCACGGCACCGCCAGCGCCGCCCGTGGCGCCACCGCTTCACGTTCCAGCCTGGCCGGTAGTGCCCGTGCCACCCGTCGCTGTTCCTTCATCCCCTCACCTGCCTTCCCCGCCACGCCCTGCCGATGGCCCTCCGCTGCGTCAGTTGCAGCTGGGCAGCCACCTGGTCGAATTCGCTCTGCGCCGCTCCACGCGCCGCTCCATCGGCTTCATGATCGACGATAACGGCTTGCGCGTCACGGCACCCAAGCGCGTCACCCTGGCCGAAATCGACAACGCCATCCGCGCCAAGCAAGGCTGGATCGTCTCGAAGCTGCTGGAACGGGGCGAGCGCAAGGTGCAGCGCCAGCAACGCCCACCCGTGGCATGGATCGATGGCGCCGTGCTGCCCTATCTCGGTGGCGAGATCACATTACGATTGCACCAGGCGCCGCGCCACCGCGCCAGCTTCCAACGCGAGACGAATGAATTGCACGTATGGGTCACGCCCACGGGCAGCGAACAACAGTTGAAGGAAAAAGTGAAGGGCTGGTTCCAGCACGAGGCGCGCCAGCTGTTCGAAGCGCGCCTGGACCTGTATGCGGACAAGCTGGGTGTACGCTACGATTCATTATCGCTATCCTCGGCCGGCACGCGCTGGGGCAGCTGCACCATCGAGCGCAAGATCCGTCTGAACTGGCGCCTGATCCACTTCGCCCTGCCGCTGGTCGACTACGTGGTGGCGCACGAACTGTCGCACCTGCTGGAAATGAACCACAGCCCCCGCTTCTGGGCCACCGTGGAATCGATCTATCCCGATTACGATGGCGCCAAGCAGGCGCTGAGAAAACGCTCTCAGGAACTCCCCGTTTTGTTCACTTAAACGGGCAGCAGGGTCTTGATGGCCGCAATCGTGCGCGGCGTGGCGCCCCGGTGCTGGTTGGCAAACGCCAGCGCCTTTTGTCCCATAGCCGCCAAGCGCGCGGGATCCTGCAGCAAGGCCGACGCCTGCGCCATCAGCGCGTCGGCGTCCGCCACCAGCGCGGCGCCGCCGGCGGCAATCGCCTGCTCGGTCACCAGCGCGAAATTGAAGGTGTGGGGGCCGATCAGCACGGGTTTGCCCAGCGCCGCCGGTTCAATCAGGTTTTGCCCGCCCAGCGGCAGCAGGCTGCCGCCGACGAAAGCGCAATCGCAGGCCGCGTAATACGCAAACATCTCGCCCATGGTATCGCCCAGCAGCACCTGCGTGCCCGCCACAACAACGTCGTCCTGCATCAGTCCGGACCTGCGCTGCACGGCCAGGCCGTGCGCGGCGATCATTTTTTCCACCTCGTCGAAGCGCTGCGGATGGCGCGGCACGATCAGCAACAGCACGTTGGCGGGCAGGCTGGCGCGGGTAAAGGCATCAAGAATCAATGGTTCTTCGCCTTCGCGCGTGCTGGCGCACAGCAGAACGGGCCGCTGGCCGATGGCTGCGCGCAGAGCCCCCCCCGTCGCCAGCGCCGCCTCGGGCACGACGACGTCAAACTTGATGCTGCCCGTGACGACCACGTCCTGCACGCCCAGCTGGCGCACGCGCTCGGCGTCGTCCTGCGTCTGCGCCGCCACCAGAGTGATGCCGCGCGCCGCATCGGCGATGAGCTTACCCAGGCGCTTCGCCTTGCCCAGCGAACGCTGCGACAATCGCGCATTGGCCAGCACCACGGGCACGCCGTGGCGATTGCATTGGTGGATCAGATTCGGCCACACTTCCGTCTCCATCAGGATGCAGATGCGCGGCGCGAAATGGTGGATGAAACTGGCCGGCATGGCGCCCGTGTCGTACGGCAGGTAGCTTTGTACCAGGCGCGCGCCGTGCTTGGCGAACAGGGTTTTACCGGTCGCACGTCCCGTGGGCGTCATGTGCGTGAGGACGATGCGGCAATCGGGCCATGCGGCCAGCAGCGCATCGATCAGCGGCTCGGCTGCGCGCGTCTCGCCGACAGACACGGCGTGCAGCCAGAGCGTGGGAATCAGTGGTTTTGCCTGGCGGCCGTAGCAGCCCAGGCGCTCACCCCAATGCTGGCGGTAGCCGGGCTCCTGGCGTCCGCGCAGCCACAGCCGCGCCAGCACCAGGGGCAAGGCCAGCCACCAGGCAAGGGTATAAAGAAGTCGCATGATAGGTAACGTTGAAGTCAGGCGGGAGGGTGGTCGGCCAGCAGGCGCTGCGCCGCGGCCAGCACTTCCGGCACGTCGGGTGGCGCGCCTTTGTCGCCCAGGTTGATGATGTTCGGCGACCAGTTGCCTTCCGTTTTCCAGCGCGGCGAATCGGCATAGATTTCCACCGTCGGACGCAAGAAGGCGGCGGCGATATGCGTCAGGCCCGTATCAACGCCGATCACCAGCGCCGCGTGGCGCGCCAGCAGGGTAGCCTCGCCCATCGACAGCTTCGGCAGCACGCGCGCATTCGGCAGGCTGGCCGCCAGTTGTTCGGCTTCCGCTTTTTCCTTGGGCGAACCCCAGGGCAGCAAAATCGGCATCGGCGCCAGCGCATGGCCGAGGGCGATCCAGTTCTGCGGCGCCCATTTCTTGGCGTCGCGCGCCGTACCGTGGAAATACACGCAATACGGCGCAGCGCCCATCCAGTGCGGGCGCACCTCGCTGCCTGACACTTCCTGCAAGCCGAAATCGGCCGGCGTATCGAGCGTGTAGCCGAGTGCCGCGGCGGCCACCAGGCGGCCGCGCGCTACCGCATGCGTGCGTGGGTCGAGCGGGATGCTTTTGGTATGAAACAGGCGCGAAATGCCTTCGTAGCCGGAACCTTCGCTACCATTCGCCAGGCCGACCTTCTGTCCGCCCGGCGCCAGGCGCGCTGCGCCCATGATGATGCCCGTCTTGAGCAAGCCCTGTGTATCGAACACATAATCGTAGCGCGTCTGGCGCAGGCTGCGGAAGAAGGCGGCGATTTCCGCGCGCGTCTCCTTCTTGCCCAGGCTCTTGCGCCAGCGCCGCAATGCAAACGGGAAGATGGTATTCACACGGAGGTTCAGGCGCACCAGGCTGGTGTAGCCTTCCTCGACCACCCAGTCGATGGTCGCATCCGGATAATGGCGGGCGATGTCTGCCACCATCGGCAGGTTATGCAGCACGTCGCCCAGCGAAGATACCCGCACCAGCAGGATTTTCAAGGGCGCCTGCGCGCCAGATTGACCGGCCATGCTGTCAGAACGGCAGAACGGCGTCAGGCTTGGCGGCCAGGATCACGCTCTTGAACTGTCCCTGGATGCGCGCCAGGGCTTCCGGCGTTTCCGCTTCGAAGCGCATGACGATCACCGGCGTGGTGTTCGACGAACGGGCCAGGCCAAAGCCGTCCGCATACTCCACGCGCAAGCCGTCGATGGTGATGATCTGTTCATTGCCGGGGAAGACGGCATCGCGGCGCAGCATGTCCATCAGCGCGACGTTCTCGCCTTCCTTCAGTTCCAGATGCAGTTCCGGCGTGCTGTCGGACTGCGGCAGAGAGTTCAAAAGGGCCGAAGGATCGGCTTCGCGGGTGAGGATTTCCAGCAAGCGCGCAGCCGAATACAGGCCGTCATCGAAACCGTACCAGCGATCCTTGAAGAAGATATGGCCGCTCATTTCGCCACCCAGCGGCGCACCCGTTTCACGCAGCTTGGCTTTCACCAGCGAGTGGCCCGTCTTGTACATCAGCGGTACGCCGCCATGCTTGCTGATCCACGGCGCCAGGTGGCGCGTGCATTTCACGTCGTACAGGATTTGCGCGCCAGGATGGCGGGTCAGCACGTCGGCAGCGAACAGCATCATCTGGCGGTCAGGGTAGATGATCTGGCCATCTTTGGTGACCACGCCCAGGCGGTCGCCGTCACCGTCGAAGGCGATGCCGATTTCCGCATCCGTCTCGGCCAGGCAGCGGATCAGGTCTTGCAGGTTTTCCGGATGCGCCGGGTCCGGGTGATGGTTCGGGAAATGGCCATCGACGTCGCAGAACAGTTCGATGACTTCACAGCCCATGCCGCGGAACAGGTCGCCCGCGAACGCGCCGGCCACGCCATTGCCGCAATCGACGGCGATCTTGATCGGGCGTGCCAGCCTGACGTCGCCCAGGATGCGCTCCAGATAGGCGGCGCGGATATCGTGCGTGGTGTAGCTGCCCGGGTTGGCAACGTCCTTGGCGCTGGCGCTGCCGTCGTGGGCCACGATGCTGTGGTACAGCGCCTGGATCGCTTCGCCATGGATCGCTTCGCCCGCCAGCACCATCTTGAAACCGTTGTAATCAGGCGGATTGTGGCTGCCCGTGACCATGATGCCGGAGCGCGTGTCGAGCACATTCGTGCCAAAATAAACCATCGGCGTGGCCACCACGCCCAGGTCGATCACGTCGACGCCGGCGGCCTGCAAGCCCTGCGCCAGCGCCGCCGTCAATTCAGGCCCCGAGAGGCGTCCATCGCGGCCGATCACGACCCGCTGCTCGCCCTTGGCCAGGGCCGCCTGGCCAAATGCCTGCCCGATCTTGAAGGCCACGCTGGCATCGAGGGTTTTAGCGATGATGCCGCGAATATCGTAGGCCTTGAAGATCGTTCTGGACAATGGAAGCATGGTATGGGCGCTATAAGTAAGGGTATCAATAGGGTGCCTGGCAAGGTGCAGCACGCGACTGGCAGCTTGCCACTGCGCCAAGAGTATACCGAATTATACGCGCAGCAGATCGATGGACTTGCCCGATTCCACCCACTGCCTGACCCACAGCGGCTGGCGGCCACGGCCTGTCCATTGTTCAGTGGCATTGTCAGGATGGCGGTAACGCACCGCGACTTTGCCCGTGCGCGGGTGCAAACCATCGAGTATCAGCTGTTTCAGCGGAATGCCCGCTTGCTGCGCGATGGCCATGATCTGTTCGCGCGCCTTGTTCAAGTCTTCACGCTCGCGGCCGTTCAATTCCTGCTTCACATTATCTTCCAGCTTGCGCAATTCCAGCATCGTCATCGTTGACAGATCCATCCGGTATATCCTTTACATTGTTAAATAATAAAATCACGTGGAATATACTACATTGCATAAACATTTGCGCACCGTTGCATAATCCCTCGTCACTGGAATCACGGACCTGAATTCATTTACCTGTTCAACATTAAGATTCAATGAAGAATATGTCGTAGTCGCGCGTGGAAAATAAATAAACATGGATGATTGACCTTCCGGCATGCCTGAGCGTCTTGCTCGCAAAGACTGCCTGGGGTGGCCGCCCATACCAACAGGCGCAGCAGAAAACTATTATCGATATAAGACTGCGGGACATTTGGCCAAAAATAAATATCGACACAGAATAAGCCGCGCCCAGCTGTTTCCTTCCCGCCAGCCGTTCGCGCAATCAGGCGCCTGCCAAGAATGCACCCAACGACCAAGGGCAGCCATGCTTATAATGCATGCGCGTAATTCACTTCACCCCGGCACATATGAAAACTTACTTTATCGGCGATTTACAAGGCTGCCATGCACAAACCGTCGAACTGATCGAACGGATCCAGGCGGCAGCGGATGGCCCTTACCGGCTGCTGTTCGCGGGCGACCTGATCAATCGCGGCCCAGCCTCGCTGGCCACCCTGCGCCACGTGCATGCGCTGGCGCAGCAGGGCCTGGCCGACAGCGTCCTGGGCAACCATGACTTGCACCTGCTGGCCGTGGCCAACGGCATCCGGCCCGAGCATGCGTCCGATACGCTGGCCGAGATCCTCGACGCGCCCGACCGCGACGAGTTGATCACCTGGCTGCGCCACCGTCCGCTCGCCTTGCAACACCAGGGCCATGTGCTGGTGCATGCAGGCTTGCTGCCGCAATGGAGCGCCTCCCAGGCCCTGTCCCTGGGCGAGGAAGTGTCCGCCATGCTGCGCAGCGATGGCTGGGTGGCGTTCCTGCGCAGCATGTACGGCAACGAGCCGGCCGCCTGGCGCGACGACCTGCAGGGCGCTGACCGGCTGCGCTGCATCGTCAACGCCATGACGCGGCTGCGCTTTTGCACGCCGGACGGCGTGATGGACTTCAAGATGAAGGAGAGCGGCAGCGCGCCGCCGGGTTCCGGCCTGCTGCCCTGGTTCGACGTGCCGGGCCGGCGCAGCGCCGGCGACACCATCGTCTTTGGCCACTGGTCGGCGCTGGGACTGCAGTTGCGGCCCGACCTGATCGGCCTCGATAGCGGCTGCGTCTGGGGTGGAAAACTCTCCGCCGTGTGCCTGGAAGACCGCTCGCTGCTGCAAGTGGGCTGTCCCGCCTTCCAGCAGCACAGTGGCAAGCGGTAAGTGGTACGCATGGCGCGCATATGCTTAGTCGAAATCGGTCGTTTGCCTTTCCGCCCAAGCCCCGTATGATGCAGCTTTTGCCTTTGCCATCCCATGCATCCTGATACCGACAGACTGGCGCGCTGGCTGCTCGGCAGCCTGGAGCTCGACACCGCCGTCCTGCACGTGGGCCAGTACTGCGGCCGCTGGCGCGCTTCCACGGCGGGCCGGGAACTGGGCAGCTTTCACCTGGTGCTCGATGGCCACTGCTATTTGCATCTCGATGGGGCGGCGCCGATTGCGCTCGGCCCGCGCGATGGCGTCTTCCTGCTGCGCGACTTGCCGCACTTCCTCAGCCCCCACAGCGATCCGCTGCAGACGGTAAGCGCGCAAGCCATGCTGCCGCTGCAGGCGCTCACGGAGCAGCCGGCGACGGCGCTGGCCTGCGGCTTCTTTCAATTTCGCGGTGCCCTTTCCGCGCTGATCGTCGACTCCTTCCCGCCGTATCTGCTGATACGCGGCGACGCGCCCGCCTTCAGTGCCGCCGCCGCGCTGTTCGACCTGATCCTGGCAGAGGCCGGCGGCGATCCGGAACAGCCGTCGCCGCTCATCGCGCGCCTGGTCGAACTGCTGTTTTTTTACCTGATCCGCCATGTGGCGCAGGGTGAGCAGATGGCGGCCGGCCTGCTGTCGCTGCTGCACCAGCCCGCATTTTCGCCGCTGCTCGAACGCATGCTCGACGCCCCTGCCGACGACTGGTCGATCGAGAACATGGCCAAGGCCGCCTGCATGTCGCGCGCCAGCTTCTGCAAGCATTTCGCCAGCGCCAGCGGCCACTCGCCGGCCCAATTCCTGCTCCTGCTGCGTATGAAGATCGCCGCGCGGCGCCTGCACGATGGCGTCTCCGTCGAACGCGCAGCCGAACTGGTGGGCTACCGCTCGCACGCCGCCTTTACGCGCGCCTTCAAGCGGGTCACGGGCGAGCAGCCGGGCGCCTACCGGCGCGACCAGCGCCAGCGTCAACTGGCCAGCTGAGGTTCATCTGACCTCAAGGTTTGCGCAATCAAAGACGAACAAGCACAAAAGGACGACGCTGACGTCTGTTGCCTGCACGGCATGGCCGATATAATGGCTGGGTGACTTACTAACTTAGCAAGGTACCCCATGTCCCGTCTGACGCTGCACACTCTCGATACCGCCCCGGCCGATAGCCGCCCCTTCGTGGAAAAGGCCATCGCCAACAACGGCTTCCTGCCCAACCTGATCGGCGTGCTGGCGAATGCCCCGCTGGCGCTGGAAACCTATCTGACCGTCTCCGGCATCAATGCGCGCGCCAGCCTGACGTTAATGGAACGCGAAGTGGTGCAGATCACGGCCGCGCGCATCCATGGCTGCGACTTCTGCATCGCCGGCCATAGCGCCATCTCGCTGAAAAAAGCGGGACAGACGCCCGATACCGTGCGCGCCCTGCAGCATGGCCAGCCGACCGGCGACGCCAAGCTGGACGCTGTCGCCGCCTTCGCCACGGCCGTCATCGCCACGCGCGGCGCCGTCAGCGACGCCGAATATCAAACCTTCCTGGCCGTCGGCTACAACGAGCAGCAGGCGCTGGAAGTGGTGCTGGGCATCAGCCTGGCCACCCTGTGCAATTTTTCCAACAGCCTGGCCGGCACGCCCGTCAATCCACAATTGACGCCCTACCTGCCCGGCGCCGTCTGACATGGGCAAGCTCACAGACTGGCTGCACACGCATGCCGACCAGCTCGACCAATCATCGGCACTGGCTGAAACCATCCTGCCGGCGCTGGCCGGCGACCAGCTGCTGGCCAGCGGCGTGCCGCAGGAACATGGCGGCGCGGGCGGCGACGTGCGCGACGCCATCGATGCCATCGCCAACGTGGCCGAGCAATCGGTGACGGCGGCTTTTGTTTTCTGGGGCCAGCGCTGCTTCATCGAATTCCTGCTGCAAAGCGAAAACCGCGCGCTGGCCGAGCGCCGCTTGCCAGGCCTCCTGGCAGGCACGCAGGCGGGCGCCAGCGGCCTGTCGAACGCCATGAAATTCTTGTCCGGCATCGAGCAGCTGCAAATCACGGGCGCGCGCCAGGATGACGGCTTGCTGGTCGACGGCGGCCTGGCCTGGGTGACGAATTTACGCAAGGCGGGCTTTGTCGCGGCGGCCGCCGTGGCGCCCAACGACGGCGCGCCACCCGTCATCGTCGCCTTTGACAGCAGCACGCCAGGCGTCAAACGCAGCGACGACCTGGACCTGATCGCCCTGCGCGGCAGCAATACCGCCTCCATCAAGCTGACGCAGGTGCACATCCCCGCCGTTGATATCATCAGCGACAATGCGCCAGCCTGGCTGCCGCAAGTGCGTCCATCGTTCCTCGGCATGCAGTGCGGCCTGTCGATCGGCCTGGCGCGCGCCAGCCTGGCGCAGGCGGCGCAGATCTCGGCCGGCTCGCGCAACCAGCTCACGCCGCGCATCGAAGCGCTGCAAGCGACCCTGGAGGCGGCTGTCGCTACCTTGCTGGCGGGCGTGCACGATGGCCGCTTCAAGACACAGGCGCCGGCCATGTTCCGCCTGCGCATACAGCTGGCTGAATTGTTGCAGCAAGCCTTGATGCTGGAACTGCAGGCCATGGGCGGGCGCGCCTACCTGAATGCCGAACAGCAGGGCTTTGCGCGCCGCTGGCGCGAGTCGTCATTCATCCCCATCGTCACCCCCAGTCTGACGCAATTGCAGGCAGCCTTGCAACTGTTCGACAGCCAGCAGGCGGCCAAGGCCGCGGGAGCGCCCGCATGACGGCAGCGGCGCAAGACTGGGCGCTGCAAGCGCAGGATCTCAGCTACGCCTATCCCGGCACGGCGCCCGTGTTCCAGCATGTCTCGCTGGGCGTGCGCAAGCGTGAAATCGTCTGCCTGCTGGGCGGCAGCGGCTGCGGCAAATCGAGCCTGCTGCGCGTGCTGGCCGGCTTGCAGCCGCCATCGACGGGAGAGATCCAGTTTCTCGATGCGTCCATGCGCGAACCGGACCCGCGCAGCGCCCTCGTGTTCCAGCAGGCGAGCCTCTTGCCCTGGCTGAATGTCACGGGCAACGCCGGCTTTGGCCTGGATTTCAAGCACCAGCCGCAGTTGACGCGCGAAGCGCACCAGGCGCGCGTGGCGCAAGCCATCGAAGCGGTGGGCCTGAATGGCCGCGAAAAACTGTACCCGTCCGCGCTGTCGGGCGGCATGGCGCAACGCGTGGCGCTGGCCCGCGCACTGGCGCGCGAACCGGAACTGCTGTTCGCCGACGAGCCGTTTTCCGCGCTCGACGCCATCACGCGCGCCGAGATGCAATCGCTGCTGGTCGACGTGGTGCACCGCTGGCACACGGCCGTGCTGCTCGTCACGCACGATATCGATGAAGCCATCCTGGTGGCCGACCGCATTTTGCTCATGGGCGGCAAGCCGGGCAACATCGTGCGCGAATGGCCCGTCGCCATCGCCCAGCCCAGAATCGGCCACCGCGGCCACAGTGCCGAGGTGATCGCCCTCAAGATGGACATCCTCGACGCCTTGCAGGCGCTGCAAAAGCAGGATCAAACGCCCGCCTTTGCTCCCAATTAATCGACCGGAACCTTCCCATGACATTCGAAGATCAAAACAAACCCCTGCACATCTGCGCCTCTTCCGATTGCGACTGCGGCCTGACGCGGCGCGACTTCCTGCGCATGTCGGCCCTGGCCACGGCCAGTGTTGCCTCACCCCTGCTGTTCGCCGGCGACGCCATGGCCCAGCAAGGTCCGAAAGGCGACGACCAGCCCGTAAAGATCGGCTACCTGCCGATTACCGACGCCACCCCGCTACTCGTCGCCCACGCCCGCAAAATGTTTGAAGCGGAAGGCTTGCAGGCGGAAACGCCACGCCTGTTTCGCAGCTGGGCGCAAATCATCGAAGCCTTCGTGGCCGGCCAGGTCAACGTCATCCATCTGCTGTCGCCCGCCACCCTGTGGGTGCGCTACGGCGCCAAGTTCCCGGCGAAAGTCGTCGCGTGGAACCACGTCAATGGCTCCGCGCTGACGGTGGCCAACGAGATCAACAAGGTCTCCGAGCTGGGCGGGCGCACGGTCGCCATCCCCTTCTGGTACTCGATCCACAACATCCTGCTGCAGCAAATCCTGTCCTCGAATGGCCTGACCCCGGTCACGCGCGCGCGCAACGCGGCCATCAAATCGAATGAAGTCAACCTGATCGTGCTGGCGCCGGCCGAAATGGTCTCGGCCCTGGCCAGCAAGTCTATCGCCGGCTACATCGTGGCCGAACCGTTCAATGCGGCGGCGGAAAATGCCGGCATCGGCAAGATCCTGCGCTTCTCGGGCGACGTGTGGAAAAACCATGCGTGCTGCGTCACGTTCCTGTCGGAGCGCGACATCAACACGCGTCCGGAATGGGCGCAGAAAGTCACCAACGCCATCGTCAAGGCGCAGCTGTGGACGCGCTCGAACCAGGTCGATACGGCCAAGCTGCTGTCGAACGTGGGCGAGCACCGCTACACGCCGCATCCGCTGCAGGTGCTGACCAAGGTATTGGCAACCACCGATTACGCCGGCTATGAAAAGCAGGGCCTGATCGTGCACAAGAACTGGCAGCAGCGCCGCATCGACTTCCAGCCGTATCCGTTTGCTTCGTACACGGAAGAACTGGTGCGCGCCATCGGCCGCACCAAGGTCGAAGGCGATACGCGCTTCCTGGCCAAGCTCGATCCGAAGTTCGCCGCGCGCGACCTGGTCGATGACCGCTTCGTGCGCAAGGCCATCACCGCCGTGGGCGGCCCGGCCGCCTTCGGCTTGCCGGCCAACCTGCTGCGCAGCGAAACCGTGGCGGTCTGACGATGGCAAGCAAGTTGTTCACGAAGTTCGGCCTGCCCCTGGCGGGGCTGGCCTGTGCCTTGCTGCTGTGGTCCATGGGCGTGACGGCACTGGAGAAATCCACGCCCATCGCCACCGCCTTTGCGCCGCTGCCCACGGCGCTGGCGTTCAAGGAAATGCTGGGCGGTTCGGATATCTGGCTGCACGTGGTATTGAGCTTGCAAAGGGTGGCCGTGGGCCTGGGGCTGGCAATCGTCATCGGCGTGCCACTGGGCGTGCTGGTGGCCATGTCGAAAAGTTTTTCCGGCGCGGCCATGCCGCTGTTCCAGCTGCTGCGCATGATTTCACCGCTGTCGTGGATGCCGATTGCCGTGATGGTGCTGGGCGTCGGTGATGCGCCCGTTTACTTCCTGCTGGCGTTTGCGGCCGTCTGGCCGATCCTGCTCAATACGGCGGCCGGTGTGGCGCGCCTCGATCCGAACTGGCTGCTGCTGGCGCGCAGCCTGTCGGCGACGCGCAGCGAGATCGTCTTCAAGGTGATTTTACCGGGCATTACGGCCGATATTTTGACGGGCGTGCGCCTGGCCATCGGCATCATCTGGATCGTGCTGGTGCCGGCGGAAATGCTGGGCGTGTCGGCCGGTCTCGGCTACTTCATCCTCGACACGCGCGACCGCCTGGCGTATTCGGAACTGATGGCTGCCATCGTGCTGATCGGGATTTTAGGTTTTATCCTCGACTACCTGGCCCGCGCCGCCCACGCGCGCTGGCTGCACGTCAAGAACTAAGCTGCTCCAGCGGCAGCGCGGCGGCCACCGCCGCCTGCGTTGCCGCCGCCAGTTCGCGGCGGTGCGCGTCCACCGTCTCCACTGGCGCCAAGCAGGTCAGGCGCGCCGTGATGGGCGGGCCGCTCAAAATCGCCACCATGCTTTGAGCAAAGCTCATGTCGCCAATGAAGTCGACGGCATGATGCAACTCCCCCTTGTCATCCACATACACGAGCGCGAACGGCTGCACCGGCACTTGCGCGTCGATGGCCGCCTCGAACAGGTTGGCGTGAAACGGCAGGATCTGTCCTTGCGCGGCGGTCGTGCCTTCGGGGAAAAACGCAATGCGCTCGCCCGCCGTCAATTTATCCACCAGACCCTGGAAAATCAAACGCAGGTCGCGCTTGCTGCCGCGCGAAATGAAGATGGTGCCGGCGCGTCCCGCCAGCCAGCCCAGGATGGGCCAGGCGCGGATTTCCGCCTTGGCGACAAAACGGCAGGGGTGGACAGCATTGATGACGAAGATGTCGAGCCACGAAACGTGGTTCGCCACCACCATCGCATGCGCGAGGGCCGGCATGCTGGCGGCCGGCTGCGCCACATGCACGCCGCAGATATCGAGCAGCTGCGTCGACCAGCGGCGGATGCGCCGGTTGCGCCCTTCCAGGTCCAGCCAGGGAAAGAGCACGGCGCTCTTGGCCATGCCGCAGCTCAGGTGGAAGGCGATGCGCGCGAGGCGGTAGGTAAGCAGAAGTTTCAAATCACACCAACAAATAAACCAGAACCGAAATCCGGGAGCAGACAAGGGATGCCGGGGCAGCGTACCCCGGTCCATGGATCTGATTTTTTAACGCCGAAACGCCACCTGTCCAGCCACGATGGTCGCCTTGACGATGCCGCTCAGCTCATAGCCGAGGAAAGGCGTGTGCTTGCCCTGGCTGGCCAGCGATGACGACGACACCGTCCAGCGCGCGGCCGGATCAAAGACACAGATGTCGGCCGCTTCGCCCACGGCCAGGCTGCCGGCCGGAATACCAGCGACCCTGGCAGCATCGGACGTAACCTTGGCCACGGCGCGCGCCAGCGGACGGGCACCGGCTTGCGGTTGCGCCAGCGCATAGTCGTCAGCCCATTTCAGGGCCAGCGACAGCAGCAGTTCCAGGCCCGTGGCGCCCGGCGAGGCTTCGCCGAAGGGCAGCAGCTTTTCATCGTCGTCGACTGGCGTATGGTCCGAGCACATCGCGTCCACCGTGCCGTCCAACAGGCCGGCGCGGATCGCATCGCGGTCGCGCTGGCTGCGGAACGGCGGCGTGACGCGCGCGTTTGAATCGAAAAAGCCGATATCGGCGTCCGTCAGGTGCACATGGTGCACGCCCACGTCGCAGGTGACGGGCAAGCCTTCGGCCTTGGCAGCGCGGATCAGTTCCAGGCCCGCCGCTGACGAGATGCGGCACAGGTGCACGCGCGCGCGGCTGGCGCGCATCAATTCAAAGATCGTATGCAGGGCGATAGTTTCGGACATCACGGGCACGCCGGACAGGCCCAGGCGCGACGCCAGCGGACCACTGTGGGCGATGCCGCCACGGCCGATGTGCGGATCTTGCGGGCGCAGCCAGACCGTGTAGCCGAAGGTGTTCGCGTACTGCATGGCGCGCAGCAGCACGATGGTGTCTTCGATTGGCTCTTCCGCCTGCGCGAAGCCGATGCAGCCCGCTTCCGTCAGTTCCGCCATTTCCGTCAGCGACTTGCCTTTCAAGCCCATGGTCAGCGCGCCCAGCGGGTGCACGTGGGCCTTGTTCTGCGTCTTGGCGCGGTATTTCAGCATCTCCACCAGGCCCGGCTCGTCGAGCACGGGATCGGTGTCGGGCGGGCAGACCAGGCTCGTGATGCCGCCCTGCAGGGCCGCCTGCAGTTCCGATTCCAGGGTCGCCTTGTATTCGTAGCCCGGCTCGCGCAGGCGCGCAGACAGGTCGACCAGGCCAGGGGAAACCACCAGGCCGGCCGCGTCAAAGGTGCTGTCGGCAATAAAGCCGGCCGGGGCGCTGCCCACGGCCAGCACTTTGCCGTCGGCGATAAACAGGTCTTGCAAGCCATCGATGCCGTTGGCAGGGTCGATCAGGTGGCCGTTCTTGATATGTAGTGTCGTCATGCTCGCTTACTCGTCCTTGGGCTATCAGCCCTGATTACCAGCCAAAATACTCATCACCGCCATGCGCACGGCGATACCGAACGTCACCTGCGGCAGGATCACCGCCTGCGGACCATCGGCCACGGCCGAATCGATCTCCACGCCGCGGTTCATCGGGCCCGGATGCATGACGATGGCATCCGGTTTCGCCAGCGCCAGGCGCTCGGGCGTCAAGCCATAGCTCTTGAAATACTCCTGCGCCGATGGCAGCAGCGCGCCGCTCATGCGTTCATTCTGCAGGCGCAGCATGATGATCACGTCCACGCCTTTGAGGCCTTCATCCATGTTGGTGAAGGTGCGCACGCCCATTTGTTCCAGGCCGCCCGGCAGCAGGGTGTGCGGGCCGATGGCGCGCACTTCCGGCACGCCCAGGGTGGTCAGCGCGTGGATGTCGGAACGGGCCACGCGGCTGTGCAGGATGTCGCCCACGATGGCCACCGTCAGATTGGTGAAATCCTTCTTGTAGTGGCGGATCGTGTACATGTCGAGCAAGCCCTGGGTCGGGTGCGCGTGGCGTCCGTCGCCCGCGTTGACGACATGGACGTGCGGCTGCTTGGTGTCGATCAGGTGCTTGGCGATCAGGTAGGGCGCGCCGGACTGGGCGTGGCGCACGACGAACATGTCCGCATGCATGGCCGACAAGTTGTCGATGGTGTCGAGCAGGGACTCGCCCTTGCTGGCCGACGACGCCTGGATGTTCAGGTTGATGACATCGGCCGACAGGCGCTTCGAGGCGATTTCGAAGGTGGTGCGGGTGCGCGTGGAGTTTTCAAAGAACAGGTTGAAAACGCTCTTGCCGCGCATCAGCGGGACCTTTTTCACATCGCGGTCGGAAATGCCGACAAACGAGGAAGCGGTATCGAGAATGTGGTTGACGATAGACTTCGGCAAGCCTTCAATCGTCAGCAGATGTTGCAATTCGCCGTGTTTATTCAGTTGCGGATTAAGCATGGTGGGTATCTAGGGTGAGCGTGAATTTTCCATCGTCGGCTTGCTTCAGGACCAGGGCCTGACCAGGCGGCACGGCAGTGAAGGCGGCCACGAAATCGGCGGCTACCGGCAGTTGGCGCTCGCCGCGGTCGACCAGGGCGGCCAGCATGATCTTGGCCGGACGGCCATAGTCGAACAATTCATTGATGGCCGCGCGCGTGGTGCGGCCCGTGTACAGCACGTCGTCGACCAGCAGGATGGTGGCGCCGGCCACGTCAAAACTGATTTGCGTCGGCTTGACGTCGGCATGCAGGCCCTTCTGGGCGAAGTCGTCGCGGTAGAACGACACATCGAGCACGCCCAGGCGGTCGAGCAGGTTCAGGTCGCGCGCCAGGCGTTCGGCCAGCCAGGCGCCACCCGAATGGATGCCGACGATGGCCACGTTGGGGATGCCCGTCAGGCCGCTCTGCACCTGCTGCAGCAAGACCGTGTACAGGGCCTCGGCGTCGAGTTGGGAAGGATTCGTAGGATGCGGCATAGAGTTCTTAATCATTCAGGGATGGGGGCTAAGGTCAGATTAATAATTCGCGTCGAAATACTGTTGCAGGATGATGGCGGCGGCGCGGTCGTCGATGACTTCGCCGCGCCGGGCGGCGATGACGGCCGAGGAATACCGTTCGTCGACCAGTTCCACCGGCAGGTTGAAGCGGCCATGCACCTGGTTGGCAAAACGGCGGCAACGCGCGCTCATCTCGTGTTCGGTGCCATCCGGATGGCTGGGCAGGCCCACCACGATGCGGCTCGCGCCCCACTCCTTGATCAGGCTATCGATGGCGGCAAACTTCGGCTCATTCGCCGTTGCCGTGATCACGCTGAGCGGCTTGGCCTGGCAAATCATGGTATTGCCGATGGCCACGCCGATGCGTTTCAAACCGAAATCGAAGGCGAGGATGGTGTCGATGGCGTCACCGCTCATGCGTGGCCAGCCTCGCTCGCCAACATGAGGGGATCGATGCCCAACAATTTGATGGCCGCCACGTAACGCTGCTCGATGGGGAAGTCGAACAGGATGTCAGCCGAGGCACCCACCGTCAGCCAGCCATTGCGGCCAATCTCGTCTTCCAGCTGACCCGGGCTCCAGCCCGAATAGCCGATCGACACCAGCATGCGCTCGGGACCATCGCCCTTGGCGACGGCTTCGAGCACGTCGATCGAGGTGGTAAACGCGATTTCATCCGTCACCGTCAGCGACGAGGAATAGCGCGCGCCCGGCGTATGCAACACGAAGCCGCGGTCGTCCTGCACGGGGCCGCCGAACATGATCGGTTCGTTGATGATGGGCGTGTCGCTGCCAGCCGCCAGTTTCAGATCGATGCGGTCGAACAGCACTTCCATGGTCATGTCGGTGGGTTTGTTGATGACGACGCCCAGCACGCCGTTTTCATTATGCTCACAAACGTACACGACCGTGCCGCCAAAGATCGGATCTTGCATGGCCGGCATCGCGATCAGGAAATGGTTGGCCAGATTCAAGGTGGAGGAACCGGTCGCGGCCGGCTCTCCCACACCCTGCATCAAACGATGCCCTGGTAGAGTCTGGTCGATTTTACTCTTTTTCATTCGCGATGCTCTCTCTGTGGGCTTGCTGGCAAGTCTCGCTTACCCCGCTATCGTACGCCTGGCGCAAGCTGCCGCGAATGTTGGGCGGCGCGCACCGTGATGCCAGGCGCTATTCTTGTTATGTTGTAAATTTATTATAAATTCGTCATCAATTCGCTTGGCCATGCGCTTACGCCATGCACGCTTTGCAACTTGTGCAATATTAAATATCGCCCTGCTTGCGGGCGCATGGCCATGCCAATTGTAAAATTGATTGCACAATCGCTGTCGCACATAAACCACCACGAACATACCCGCTAGTTTACACTGAATTGCCGCCGCAGCGACGCCAAAGGCACGACGCGCGCGGCCATAAAGCCCTGTTGGCGGCAAAAAATAGCCTATCTTTGACCCTGAACACGCAAAATAATGACAATCAACACTTCCCTGGTGTGGTTCCGGCGCGATCTGCGCGCATTTGACCATGCTGCACTGCATCACGCCCTGCGCCAGAGCCAGGCCGTGCATTGTGTCTTCGTCTACGACACCGCCATCCTGGCAGCGCTGCCGCGCCGCGACCGGCGGGTCGATTTCATCCATGCCAGCGTGGCCGAGCTGGCCGACGAGCTGCGCCAGCTGGGCGGCGACCTGATCGTGCTGCACGCGGACGCCGCCGAGGCCATCCCGCGCCTGGCCGCCGAGCTGAACGCCGACGCCGTGTTTGCCAACCACGACTACGAGCCGCAAGCGATCGCCCGCGACGCCAGGGTAGCTGCCGCGCTCACGCACGAGACGCGCCTGTGGTTCAGTTTCAAGGACCAGGTCATCTTTGAAAAGGACGAGGTGCTGACGCTCTCGGCCAAGCCGTACACGGTCTACACGCCGTACAAGAATGCCTGGCTGAAGAAAATGCGCGCCGAACCCGGCTGCCTGGCGCCGTTCGCTATCGAACCGCACGCGGCCAGCCTGGCGCCGCCGCGCGCCGGCACGCCGCCCCCCCTGCCCACCCTGGGCGAGTTGGGTTTCGAAGCGAGCAACCTGGCCGCACTGGCCATTCCCACGGGTATGTCCGGCGCCAGCACGCTATTCGAGGATTTCCTGGCGCGCGTGGCCCGCTATGACGTGGCGCGCGATTTTCCTTCCCTGAAGGGGCCGTCGTATCTATCCATGCATCTGCGCTTCGGCACCGTGTCGCTGCGCTATCTGGTGCGCACCGTGGTCGACCTGATGGACCGGGGCAGCGGCGGCGATGGCGCACCCGTGTGGCTGGCCGAATTGACCTGGCGCGATTTCTACGCCATGATTCTGTACCAGAACCCGCACGTGGAAGGCGGCGCCTTCAAACCGGCCTACGACGCCATCGCCTGGGAAACGGGACCCGAAGCCGATGCCGCGTTTGCCGCCTGGTGCGAGGGGCGCACCGGCTATCCGCTGGTGGACGCGGCCATGGCGCAGCTGAACCAGACGGGCTATATGCACAACCGCCTGCGCATGGTCACGGCCTGTTTCCTGATCAAGGATCTGGGCATCGACTGGCGCCGCGGCGAAGCCTATTTCGCGCTGCACCTGAATGACTTCGACCTGGCCTCGAACAACGGCGGCTGGCAATGGGCCTCCTCGTCCGGCTGCGACGCACAACCCTACTTCCGCATCTTCAACCCGATCACGCAATCGGAAAAATTCGATGCGAACGGGCGCTTCATCCGCCGCTACCTGCCGCAACTGAAGGCGCTGGGCGACAAGGAAATCCATGCGCCCTGGCTGGTGCCGCGCATGCTGCTCGAGCAAAAAAACCTCGTGCTGGGGCGCGACTATCCGGAACCGCTGGTGCAGCACGACGCCGCGCGCAAGCAGACCCTGGAACGTTATGAAGTGGTCAAAGTGGTCAAATAAGGCAGCTGGCGGGAGCAAAGCCGGGCGCCGCCACTGCCGTCAGGTGGCATCGGGTGTCGTGAACTGCGTCCAGACCGACCGCCAGGCGCCGTGCGGAAGTTTCGCCTGCATGGAAAGGGAGAGTCCGCCCGTTCCCAGCGGCTCACCTGGCTGCCATGGCTGATTGTCGAGCTTATTGTCCAGTTTATTATCTAAACTCAGTGCCCGCGCCCTTCCCACGTCGACATTGATCATTTCCCTGGTGTCGTAGCCGACTTCCAATATGGGATGCAGCACCCTCCCCACACCTGCCAAATACAAGGTGTCGACATGGACATCGGGTTTATCAAACCGCTCATACAGCCTCGTCGCGGCGAATTTGAATCCCTTGGCCATGGCGATGGCGATGGTGGCCGGGCCATCGCATCCCAGCAGCGCGGCGAGTGCCCAATAGTCATGATCGGAAATGAGCAGCCTGGCCAGGCAGCGTTCTATCCATGCTGACTCGTCGGCTCTGAACGCATGCCAGTAGGGCTTCAGCGAGTTTTGCAGATAGCCCACTTCGTGCAGCGCCCCGACGAGGTTGATTTGCCTGTCGACAGAGCCGATATCCTGCAACAGATGGGCGGCAGCCGCGGCGACCGCATGCTCACCTTTGGTCGTGGCTTTGTCTTCGAGTTTTTTCAGTTTGGCGTGAAGGCTCATTATTTTCCTGGTTTGGCGATACACGCCTGTCATGGTTACCGAGGTGTTTCGGAACCACCCCCCGTTTGCAAGCGCCGCACTTCGGCCAGCAATTCATCTTCCTGGAACGGCTTGCCGAAATACGCATTCACGCCCAGCTCGAATGCGTGCGCACGGTGCTTGTCGGCGTTGCGCGAGGTAATCATGATGACGGGGATGGCACGCGTCTTGTCGTCGCTGCGCACATTGCGCGTCAAGTCAAAACCGTCCATGCGCGGCATCTCCACGTCGACCAGCAGCAGGGCCGGCATGGTAGCCGGTTCCAGCGCATGCAGCTGCTCCAGCGCATCGACGCCATCCTTGGCCAGCAGCACCTGGTAGCCTTCGCGCTCGAACAAACGCTGCATCACGCGGCGCACCGTCAGCGAATCGTCGACCACCATCACGCGCACGGCTGGCACGGCCAGTGCGCTGGAGGCAGCATGCTGCTCGCTGCTGGCCAGCGCATATTGCGACAGCAGTTCCGGATGATGTTCCAGGTGCTGTGCCAGCGCCACCGGATTGAGGATCAGCACAATATCGCCCGTGCCCAGCACCGTGGCGCCGGCGATGCCCGGCATGCGCGCCAGCTGCGGCCCCACATGCTTGACCACGACCTCGCGGTTGCCCACCACGTCATCGACCTGCAAGGCCAGCCTGTCATTGCCATTGCGCAACAACAGCACGGGAGCATAACGCTGCGTGGACTGCGCCGCCGGCGTCTCGCCCAGCATGGCCGACAGGTGGTGCAGCGCCAGCGACTGCCCGTGCGACTCGATGCGCCCGGCCGCCCGCACCTGCTCCAGCTGCTCACCTTTCAGGTGCAGCACTTGCTCCACCAGCACCGATGGCAAGGCATACGTCTTGCCGTTCGCCGCCAGCAGCACCACTTGTGTCACGGCCAGGGTCAGCGGCAAGTGGATGGTGAAGCGCATGCCCAGCCCGGCCTGCGTCAGCGTTTCCACGCGTCCGCCCAGGGCCAGCGCTTCGGAGCGCACGATGTCCATGCCAAAACCGCGTCCGGCCAGTTCCGTCAGGCTGTCGGCGGTGGAAAAACCGGGCGTAAAAATCAACTCGGCCGCCTGCGCGTCGGTCAAAGGCGCATCCGTCGCCACCAGGCCGGCGCCGTGCGCCTTGGCGCGGATGCGCTCCAGGTCCAGCCCGGCGCCATCGTCGGAAAAGGCGATCGCCACTTCATTGCCCTGCTGGCTGACTTGCACCAGCAGCTCGCCCGTCTCGCTCTTGCCTGCGGCCAGACGCGCGTCACGCGGCTCGACGCCATGCACGATGGCGTTGCGCAGCAGGTGTTCGAACGGCGCCGCCATGCGTTCGAGCACGCTGCGGTCGATTTCCACGCCACCGCCGCGGATGTCGAGGTTGACGCGCTTGTCGACTTCCTTGGCGCTTTGCCGCGCCACGCGGAACAGACGTTCGGCGATGCTGGCAAACGGCACCATGCGGATCTGCATCAGGTCGCGCTGCAGCTCGCGCGTCAGCCGGGCCTGCAGCACCAGGTCGTCCGTCACCGCATCGACGCTGTGGCTGAGGTTTTCATGGAAGGAGGCCACGTCGTTGACGCTTTCGGCCATCATGCGCGTGAGTTCCTGCAAGCGCGTAAAGCGGTCGAATTCAAGCGGATCGAAATCGCGCTCGCTGCCGACGGCCATGCGCGAGGCGATCTGCGATTCGGCCTGCATTTCGACTTCGCGCAGCTGGCGCCGCAGGCGCGCCAGGTTGTCGGAAAACTCGGACAACGAGGCGCCTAGCACACCGACTTCATTTTCCATTTTAGAACGCGTGATCGACACTTCGCCGGCCTGGTTCACCAGGCGGTCGAGGATATCGGCGCGCACGCGCACCAGGGCCGCCTTCGGTTCGGCCGCCGGCGTATCTTCCATGCCCGGCAAGGGCAGCAAGGGTTGCTGCAACTGCTCGAACAGGTGCAGCGCATGGTCGTAATGGGCCAGCAATTCCTCGAAGGCCTGCGGCGTGGCGGTGCCCGCGTGCAGCATGTTTTCGATATGCGTCTCGATTTCATGCGCATGCTGGCCCAGACGCATGGCGCCGGCCATGCGCGCGCTGCCTTTGACGGTATGCAGAGTGCGCAGCAACATCTGCGCCTGGCCGCTGTCGTGTGGCTGCTGCTGCCAGCTGCGCAGCGCCTCGCCGATCTGCGGCAGCAGGTCGGCGCCCTCCTCCAGGAAAACGGACAGCAAATCGAGGTCGAGTTCATCGCTGATGCCGGCGCTCGCCGCCAGCAGCGCGACAGCATCGGCCGGCATGATGGCCGGCGCCGGCGCTTCCGGCGCCGCATGCTCCAACGGCGGCGCATGTTCGAAGCCGGCGTCGAACAGGTCATCGCTGGCGCCGCGGTCGTGTGCCTGCGTCGGCGCCAGCGCGGCGGGCTGCAGTGCGTCGGCGACGATGCTCGCATACGTCGCCTCGAACAAGGTCTCGAGCTGCGCCGCAGGGATATCGGCCAAGGCGTTGGTCTGCGCTTCGGCAGGCTGCACCGGCGTGCCGACGATGCTGGCATAAGCGGCGGCAAACAGGATGTCGAGCCGCTCTTCCTTGCTCTCGCCTGGCGCCGCCGTCAATGCGCGCCACAGAGTGTTGAGCGCTTCGATCATGTCCGGCTGCGATGGCGCCAGGTCGCCCAGCGCAAACGCCTGCAGCATTTGCGCAATGCGCTGCGTGGCCTGTTCCAGCACGTCGTGCTGCTCGGCGCGCAGGCCGGCCAGCGGCGGCACCAGCGTCTCGATCACCGTCTCGAGCGCATGCGCCAGGTCGCGCAAGGACTGGAAGCCGACCGTGCCGGACGTCCCCGCCAGGGTATGCACGGCTTGCAGCGCCTCCACGCTGACGGCGCGCTGTTCATGGCGCCATTCGCCGAAGTCGCGCGTCAGCACGCGCAGCAATTCATCCGTCTCGGCCAGGTAAATGTTGTACAAGGGAAGGCTGATGCGCAGTTCGCCGACATGCTTGAGGTGATCGTCAGGCGCTTCGTGCGCGGCGGGCGCCGTGGCGGACGGAAAGCCGATCACATTGCCATTGCTGGCCACCAGAGCGGCCGGGCGCGGCTTGCGCAGTTCGAACGGCCCGCCTTCGCGCACGCGCTCGGCCGCCGCCAACAGCATGCCCGCCTCGCGCTCGCGTCCTGCGCCGCCTTCCAGTTCGGCCACCCATTCGCTGAGCTGGTACCAGCCGTAATTGAGCAGGGTGAACAAATCGTCGCTGGCAGGACGCGCCTCGGCCAGCCAGGTATTCATGACGCGCTCGATGGCGCCGGCCGCTTCGGCAAACTGCGCCAGGCCGATCATGCGGCTGCTGCCTTTCAGGGTATGGAACGAGCGGCGCAGCATGGCCAGGTGGTCGCCGCTGGCGGCCTGCTCGCGCGGCAGGGCCAGGGTAGTGTCGATAAAGGCCAGCACTTCGCGCGCTTCGGCCATAAAAATATCGAGCATCTCCGCATCGACATCGCTCACTGCCGGCGCGGCATCCACGCCGGCAGGCGCGGCGGGCGCCAGAGCCTGGTCGAGCAAGGGTACCGGCACGACACCGGCGGCGGCGACTTTTTCAAATGGCAGGGCGCGGAAGGTGCCGGCGGCGGCATCGAAATGGAAACGCCCGCTGGCCGCTTGCGCGTTGCGGCCCAGCATATCGACAAAAAAGCCCAGCGCACTGACATTTTGTGCGATCTCGTCGAGCGCCTCGGCATGCGCCTCCGCATTGGCGTCACCACCGGCGAGCTGCTGCACGGCCGCGTCGACCTGCAGCACGGCGGCGCTGGCGTCTTCCTGTCCCAGCCCGGCCAGTTGCTGCTGCAACTGCTCCAGCACGGGCGCGACGCCGTCGAGAGCAGCTTCCCGCGAGGCATCCGCGTAATACGCGTTAAGCACCTTTTCCACCTGGCGCAGGCCCGTCTTCATGTCCTCGGCCAGCGCGGCGACGGTCTGACCCTGTTCGATCTGGCGCGACAACTCGCCAGCGGTGCCGGGCGGCGGCGCTTCTCCAGCCAGCAGTGCCTGCAGGCGCGCGGCGATGGTTTCCGCATTGCCGGCGAAATCGTCGGGCAGGCGGCGCACCTGCTCCAGCCCCGTGTCGGCAAACAGCAGCGCCATGCCGATTTCGTTCTCCAGGGCAGCACTGCGCCCGCTGGCCACGGCTTGCCGCGCCACGACCGCGCATTCGCGCAGCAGGCTGGCCAGGGCCGGCTGCTTCAGGATCTCGCTCTGCGCCGCCACCTGCTGCAAGGACTGTTCGAATGCTTCGCCCAAGGCAGGATCGAGGTCGGCTTGCGCCAGACGGCTCCAGCTGGCGCGCGCCTGCGCCAATGCCGTGCGCGCGCCTTGCAAGGCATCCTGGTCGACCTGGCCGTAGCGCCGCGTTTCCACGTCGGCGGGTACCTGCCCGTCCAACGCGAAAGCGGCACGCAGCTGGCGCGCCTCCGGCGTCGGCTCGGCGGCGGCGGCGATGAAGAACAAGGCGTCGCGCAGCATCGATGCGGGCAGGCTGGCCGTCCCCTGCGCCAGACGGCGCAACTGCAGATTGATCAAACCGAACAGCTGCTTGACGTTGAGCGTGCCCATGCCCTCGCCGCTGGCCGCCAGTCCTGCAAACGCCTGCATGGCGAACCAGAAGGTACGCGCCGGCGCTTCTTGCTGCGCGTCCGCCACCAGGGTCAAGGTGGCGTGCAAGTCGCTGGCGTGCTGGCGCCGCGCCGCATCATCCTGCGCTTTCAGGAAGGGCAGCAAGGACTTTTCAAAGCGCCCGCGCCAGGCCGGATAGTCGGCCACCAGGGAGGCGTCCGCCAGCGCGATGGCATGCCCTTCCAGCATAGCCGGGGGCGGGAAAAACAGGTCGGCCGGGTGTATGCGTTCGGCGCCCAGCATGGCTTGCAGATCGCGGTAGTAGGGGAACAAACGCGTCGGCTGCGGCGGCGTGCCGGCCACCAGGTCTTCCAGGTATTCGATCAGGGCCTGATACAGCCCGGCGACGATCTGCGCATGGTCCAGCGTGTATTCCAGGCTACCGTCGCGAAAGCGCGTCAGTGCCTGTTCGGCGCCATCCGTCAGCAGGCTGGCACCGGCCACGTCCACCATCACCAGCGCCCCATGCGCCTGGTGCAGGTGCGAGCGTGCATGCTGCAGGGCCGTGGCGCGTTCCTCGCGCTCGCGGCCACCCGCTTCGAACAGGGCCGTTTTCGAGCGGCCCAGCGCTTCGCGGATTTCCACCATCACCCACGACAAAGGTTCGCTGTCGAACGGCTTGGACTGCTGTGGACTATCAGGTGTGCTCATGCATGCCTCGGTAAAGAAATCGTAGCGCAAAAATCGGTACGCACAACACGCCGCGCCTGGAATGGCGCGGCGTTCAGGCGGCGACGCGGAAGCGCGACACCGAGTTTTTCAGTTCCTGCGCCAGCATCGACAACTTGTGGATCGACTGCGCCGTTTGCTGCGTGCCGTCCTGGGTCTGCTCCGTCACGCTCAGGATATGCTGGATATTCAAGGCCACGCCGCTGGCCGAGCCGGCCTGCGTGCCGGTGGCAAACGAGATGCCCTGAATCAGTTCAGCCAAGTGTTTCGACACCTGGCTGATATCGTTCAAGGCCGCGCCGGCCGCGTCGGACAGGTGCGCACCCTCGACCACGCCCTGCGTGGACTTTTCCATCGCGCGGGTGGCGTCCTGGGTGTCGGCCTGGATGGTGCGCACCAGCGCGCCGATCTGCTTGGCGGCGGCGGCCGAGCGTTCGGCCAGGCGCTGCACTTCCTCGGCGACGACCGAGAAGCCGCGCCCCGCCTCGCCGGCCGAGGCGGCCTGGATGGCGGCGTTCAGCGCCAGCACGTTGGTCTGCTCGGTGATGTCGGAAATGAGCTCGGTGATTTCACCGATTTCCTGCGACGATTCGCCCAGGCGCTTGATGCGCTTGGAAGTATCCTGGATCTGCTCGCGGATTTCATGCATGCCCTTGATGGCGTTTTCCACCGCCGTCGCCCCCTGCTGCGCCGCCGCCACCGACTGACGCGCCACGTCGGCCGAGACACTGGCCGACTTCGACACGTCGGTAATCGCATTGGCCATTTTGACCACGGTGGCGCTGACGCCCTGAATTTCACGCGACTGCTGCTGCGAAGCGATCAGGAGCTTGCTGGAGATGCCTTGCGCCTGCGTCGAGGCGCGGTTGACCTGCTCGGCCGTCGCCGTCACGCGCCCCACCAGGCCGCGCAATTCCTCCACCGTGTAATTGACGGAATCGGCGATGGCGCCCGTGATGTCTTCCGACACGGTGGCCTGCACCGTCAGGTCGCCATCGGCGACCTTCTGCAATTCGTTCATCAGGCGCAGGATGGCCGCCTGGTTCTGCTCATTCTTGGCCTTGGCCTGCGCTTCCTTTTCCTGCGACAGCAGGCGCAGGATTTCCGCTTCCTGGCGCCGCCGCTCGGCGTCGCGCGTGCGGTTGACGGAGTCCTGCAGCAGCACGCGGCCAATGCCGGCCGCCGCGATCAGAGTCAGCAACACGCCGCCGACCATCATCCAGAAGGCCATGCCCAGCGTTTCCTGGTTCACATGGTACATCTGCTGCAGCAGGGTCAAGCGCTGGCGCAGGTCTTCGTTTTCGTTGAAGATCAGCTGTTCGGCGCTTTTGGCCGAACTGAATTTATCCAGCCGGTCGAGTATCGACGAGACCAGTTTCTGGTAAGTGTCGAAACTGGCTTTCAGCGCCACCAGCCGGTCGCGCAATTCGGCGTCGCGCGTGGGCGCCAATTGCAGCGCCACGCTGCCATTGAGCAAGCCTTCGACGGCGGTGCGGAAATACGTCGTGTCGCGCCCCAGCGAAAATGCCGTTTCCGAGCTGATGCTGCCCGATGACAGAAACTCGCTGGCACTGCGACTCATGCGCTGGCTCAGCATCATCAGGCGGCCGATGACGGCCAGGTCGCGCGCGTTGCCGCCGTGCTGTACCTTGAGCGCCGCGATTTCCTCCGTCTGCGCCAGCAGCGCCGGCGACAACGCGTTCAATTGCTGCAAGGTATTGTCGAATTCACCCAGCTCCGTTTTCAGGCGCAAGATGGTGCTGGCCGCGCGGTCGCTGCTGGCCCACTTCTTGCGCGCGTCGGCCACCGCCGCCAGCAGGCCGGCACGCGACTCGCCGATATCGCGCCCGTGATACGTCCCGCCGCGCAGCATCAGGCGAAAATCCTGGTTCAGTTCATTGCGGCTTTCCTCGAGCTGGCGAAAGGCTTCCGGATTGCCCTGCACGGCATTCGGCGCAGCCTTGCCGATGCGCTGAGAATGCATCAGCGCGTCGCTGGCCAGCTGCGTCTGCGCCGAGGCGATATTGCCGCTGCGCGTGTTGAGGCCGACGAACAGCAGGCTGGCGGCCAGGCTCAGGGCCATCACCGTCGACAGGATGCTCAATTGCTTTTGTAGCGGCAAATCGCCGATCAGCGGCAGCTTCAAGTCGCTGACCGGTGCCTTGGCCAGCGACTTGCGCCGTCCCAGCGCGTCGCGCAGGCGCAGCGGCAGGTCGGCCGCCGATACCGGCTCGCCAGCAGCGTGTTCCGCGTCAGGCATGCCGGCGGCCAGGATAGGGGAATGGGCGCCCATCAGCAAATATCCTTGTGTGCGGCCCGGCCGCCAAAACCGGCATCGAGGAAGCGTTCCGCTTGCGCCAGTTGCGCCAGGTCCAGGCGCAGCCACTGCTGCCCTTCGCTGTCGCGCAGCGCCTGCGCCGCCCAGGATGGCGCCGCGCGCAGCGGTGCAGGCGGCAAGGGCACGGATTGCAGCGTGCGCAGCTGGCGCAAGCCCAATACGCGCTCGACCAGCACGGCGCAATTGATGCCCAGGCGGGGAGAAAACGTGATGATGCGGCAGTGATTGCCTGGCGCGCAAGGCGGTTCACCCATGTAGCGGGCCAGGTCGACGACCCCCGTCAGGCGTCCGCGCATGGCCGCCAGGCCCAGATACCAGTCCTGCACCAGCGGCACGCCCTGGATCTGCACGCCGGTGGCAATGACGATTTCACCGAGCTGCGTCAGGTCGAGCAGGCACGGCCGGCCACCGAGCATCACGCCCAGTTCCTTGCGCGCCGCCAGCGCGCCGCTGCGCGCGGCCTGTATCCGCTCGATCAATTGCAGCTGATACTGGCGCAAGCGCCCTTGCCGCGCGCCCGTCTCGAAGGATGGCATGGCGGCAGCGGCAGGCGGGAAGGCCGCTGTGGAAACGCCGTGACCTGGCATCGTTTGCATTCTCAGGAAATCGCAGCGATCTTGGCCAGCAGCTCGGCTTCGACCACCGGCTTGACCAGGTAATCGCGCGCGCCCTGGCGCAAGCCCCAGATGCGGTCCGTTTCCTGGCTCTTGCTGGAGCAGATAATCACCGGCACGTCCTGCAGTTCGGGATCGCGCGCAATCGCGCGCGTGATCTGGAAGCCATTCGCACCGGGCATCACCACATCCATCAAGATCAGGTCGGGCTTGGAGTGCTTCAGTTGCGCCAACGCGTCGGCACCGTCCTGCGCCGTGACGACGGCATAACCGGCACGCACCAGTATCTCGCTCAGGTAATAGCGTTCTGTCGGCGAGTCATCGACGATCAGAATTGTGTGTATGGCCATCTGCTTCCTTGCTGCGTTGTCAATCAATAAACCACTTACTCAAAATGCCTGGCCAGGTGCAGCCGCACGGCCTCCAGCAGTGCCTCGCGCGCCAGCGGCTTGACCAGGCAGGCGCTGGCGCCTGCCATGGCGCCGCGCGCGCGGTCGAACAAACCTTCCTTCGACGACAGCATCAGCACCGGCGTGGCATGAAAGGCCGCACTGGCCTTGATCAGCGCACAGGTACGGTAGCCGTCCAGGCGCGGCATCACAATGTCACACACGATCAGCGCCGGCTGGCAATCGGCGATCTTGGCCAGGGCCTCGAAGCCATTTTCCGCCACCACTACGCGATAACCTGCCTCGCCCAGTATCTTCGCGGCCGCGCTGCGTATCGTCGCGCTGTCGTCGATGACGAGTATCGTGGCGCTGGCGTACACGGCATCGGACGGTGCCTCGGGCAGGAAGGGACGCGTCATGTGATTATTCGACAATCTTTCATACCATAGCACAGGCTGCCGCGATACCAGCGTGCTGGCAGCACCATCCCACGGATCTGGATGAATTAAAGCGCCACCATCTCGAAATCATCCTTGCGCGCACCGCATTCAGGACAGGTCCAGTTCATCGGAACATCGGCCCAACGCGTGCCGGGAGCGATGTCTTCGTCGGGCAGACCGGCCGCTTCATCATAAACCCAGCCGCAAATTAGACACATCCACGTTTGGAATTGCTGCGTTGTTTCGTTGCTACTCACGTTCTGCCACCCTTCAATCAAGTAAAATGCTGAATTAGGTATCTTAATCTACCCGCCGTGCAAAACCAAACTTCTCCCCTCATATTAAGCTTCGGCGTGTCCGATCCGGTCGGTGCAATCGGCATCCAGGCCGACCTGGCCACGTTTTCAGCCTTCGGCTGCCATGGCCTGTCGGTCACCACGGGCCTGTTGATCAGCGATACAGCGCGCGTGGAAGACATGCAGGCGGTCGACCCGGACTGGGTTTCCGACCAGGCGCGCGTGCTGCTGGAAGACATGTCCGTCTCGGCCATCAAGATCGGCGCCCTGGGCAGCGTGGAAAACGTCACGGCCATCGCCGAAATCGTCTCCGACTATCCGAACGTGCCGCTGATCCTCGATCCCTTCATTTCGGCGCTGCCGGAACAGGGCATGGACGACGAAGACATCCTCACGGCCGTGCGCCAGTTGCTGATCCCGCAAACGACCTTGCTGGTGCTCTCGCCGGTGGAGCTGGAGCGCCTGGCCGAAACCTGGCGCGACGCCGACCCGGACGACACCCTGCAAAACGATGTCGATTACCTGGTAGCCCTGGGCTGCGAATACGTGCTCGTCACCGGCATGCCGGCCGACGCCAGCAAGTCCGGCACGGCCGAAGGCAAGTTGCGCGCCAATACCCTGTTCGGCGAAGACGGCGTGGTGCGCCACGACCAATGGCAGCACCTGCCGGGCATCTTCAACGGCGCCGGCAGCACCCTGTCGGCGGCGGCCACCGCCCTGCTGGCCCTGGCTGAAAACGAAGACGATGTGCCGCAGGTAGTCGTGGCGGCGCAGGAATTCACCAACGGTGCGCTGGCCCACGCGCAGCGCCACGGCATGGGCAAGCTGGTGCCGAACCGGCAATTCCAGCAACAGCGCCAGCGCGGCGGCCAATAATTCTGTAGTAGACCAGACAGACCAGACGACACAGACAACGATCCACTTTCAAGGCACGATTATCATGACGACGACTTCACAGAACGACATCCTGTTTGCCCGCGCACAAAAAACCACGCCAGGCGGCGTCAACTCGCCCGTGCGCGCCTTCCGCTCCGTCGGTGGCACGCCGCGCTTCATCACGCGCGCCGAAGGCCCGTACTTCTGGGATGCGGACGGCAAGCGCTATATCGACTACATCGGCTCGTGGGGCCCGGCCATCGTCGGCCACGCCCACCCCGAAGTAGTCAAGGCAGTGCAGGATGCGGCCGCGCTGGGCCTGTCGTTCGGTGCACCGACCGAAGGCGAAGTGCTGATGGCCGAGGAAATCACGCGCCTGGTGCCATCGATCGAGCAGGTGCGCCTGGTCTCGTCGGGCACGGAAGCAACCATGAGCGCCCTGCGCCTGGCGCGCGGCGCCACGGGACGCGACAAGATCGTCAAGTTCGAAGGCTGCTACCACGGTCACGCCGATTCGCTGCTGGTGAAGGCGGGCAGCGGCCTGCTCACCTTCGGCAACCCGACTTCGGCCGGCGTGCCGGAAGACTTCGTCAAGCACACCCTGGTGCTCGACTATAACAACGTGGAACAGCTGAAAGACGCCTTCGACAGCTTCGGCGCGGAGATCGCCTGCGTGATCGTCGAACCGGTGGCCGGCAACATGAACCTGGTGAAAGCCACGCCGCAATTCCTGCAGGCGATGCGCGAGCTGTGCACGCAGCACGGCGCCCTGCTCATTTTCGATGAAGTCATGTGCGGTTTGCGCGTGGCCCTGGGCGGCGCGCAGGCGCTGTACGGCATCAAGCCCGATCTCACCGCACTGGGCAAGGTGATTGGCGGCGGCATGCCGGTGGCGGCCTTCGGCGGCAGCGCGGCGCTGATGCACCACATGGCGCCGCTGGGCGCCGTCTACCAGGCGGGCACCCTGTCGGGCAACCCGGTCGCCGTGGCAGCCGGCATGGCCACCTTGAAACTGATCCAGCAGCCAGGCTTCTACGAGCAGTTGGGCGCCACCGCCAAGCGCCTGGCCGAAGGCTTGACGGCCGCCGCCAAAGAGGCGGGCGTGGTTTTCTGCGCCGACTACATCGGCGGCATGTTTGGCATTTATTTCAGCGCCACGCCGCCGACCAGCTATGCAGAAATGATGGCGGGCGACCGCAGCAAGTTCAACGCCTTCTTCCACGCCATGCTGGACGAAGGCGTGTACTTTGCGCCAGCCGCCTTCGAGGCGGGCTTCGTCTCGGCACAGCACGATGATGCCGTCATCGACGCCACCATCGCCGCTGCGCGCAAAGTGTTCGCAAAACTCGCGTAAGCCTGCTATACGGTCGCGGTCTCCATCACCGCCACCACCAGAGCCGGCAGGCTGGCCATGTCGTTGAACACGACATGCGCACCAGCCGCCTTCAGGCGCGCTTCCTGGCCGGGCGCGATATGCCCGCCGCCGATGAATCCCAATACCGTCATGCCTGCCGCCACGGCGGCCGTCACGCCCGTGACGCTATCTTCCAGCACCAGGCATTGGCCTGGCGGCACGCCAAATGCGGCAGCCGCCGCCAGGTAGACGCCCGGATGCGGCTTGGCATGGCCGACCAGGTCTGGCGTAAACACGCGTTGGTCGAACAGCGGCGCCATGCCCGTGCGCTCGAGCGCCGACAGCACGCGCGCGCTGACGCTGTTCGAGGCCACGGCCTTGGGCAGGGGAATGGCGGCCAGCGCCTGCGCCACGCCGGGGACGGCGCGCAATTGCGCATCGCAGGCCGCATCGACGGCATTGCCGATGGCCATGATGTCATCGGCCGGCAATTGCGGCAAGCCCAGTTCCTTGTAGATATCCTGCATCAGCGGCACCAGGCGCTGGCCCAGGCGCGGCTCAATCAAGCCTTGCAGGGTAACGCCCTCGGGCAGGTTGGGCAGGCGCGGCGCCAGCAATTCCAGCAGCGCCTGCAGGGCCACAGCTTCGCTGTCGATCAGCACGCCATCGCAGTCGCTGATCAAATGGGTAAAGCGCGGTGGGGTGGTGGCGGTATCAGGCATGGACTCTCCAGAAGGCAACGGTGACGGGAAATGCGGCGGCCAGCCGGCCAAGGCGGGCATCGCAACGATCATAGGTGGAACAGGCGGACGCTACCACGCAGAAAACGTCTCAATGACGATACTTTTCTGCAAAAAGCAGCCAACGGGGGCGAATCGGGCACCAGGCAAGCGTCGAGGCGAAAATACCAATTCAATACCACGCAATACCAGTGATTATCGCTGATTTTTGAAATTGCTGCGCTCGCCTTGACATCCGGGGAGATCCGGTGGCGCCGCCGGGGTGCTGACGCATCCCGGCGAAGAGGGCTTATTTCAGCCAGCCGCGGTGGCGGAAGTACAGGAAGGGCGCGATGGCGCTGGTGATCATCAGGCCCCAGGCCCACGGATAGCCGAACGACCATTCCAGTTCCGGCATCAGCTTGAAGTTCATGCCGTACACGCTGGCGATCAGGGTCGGCGGCAGGAAGGCCACGCTGGCCACCGAGAAAATCTTGATGATCTTGTTCTGGTTGATGTTGATGAAACCGACGGTGGCGTCCATCAGGAAGTTGATCTTGTCAAACAGGAAAGATGTATGGCCGTCGAGCGATTCGATATCGCGCAAAATCTGCCGCGCTTCCTCGAACTGCTCGGAATTGAGCAGCCGGCCGCGCATCAAAAAACTGACGGCGCGGCGCGTATCCATCATGTTGCGGCGGATGCGGCCATTCAAATCTTCCTCGTGGGCAATGGCATTCAGCGCTTCGGCCGCGTGCGCATCGGTAAATTCCTTTTGCAGCACGCGCGTGCTGACTTCTTCCAGGTTCTGGTAGATGCCTTCGAGCACGTCGGCCGAATATTCGGCATCGGTGGCGTACAGGTCGAGCAGCACGTCCATGTAGTCGGCAATCGAGCCTGGCCGCGAGCGGGCGCGCATGCGCACCAGGCGGAACACGGGCAGGTCGTCCGTATGCATGGAAAACAGAATCTTGCGGGCCAGAATGAAGGCCACGGTGATGACGCGCGAGGGACCATCGTCTTCTTCGCGCAAGAAATCCGTGCGCAGGTGCAAGTCGCCGTTTTCCGCTTCGTAATAGCGGGCCGACGCTTCAATATCCTTGACTTCGTCTTCGCCCGGCAGGGTGACGTTGTAGATGGCCTTGACCCAGGCCCGTTCATCATCGGTAGGGTCGGTCAGGTCGACCCACACCGGTTCGGCATTTTCGAGGTCTGCGCGGCTGTCGATCGGCACCTGGTTGAGCCGGCCATTCTGTAATACAAAGACATTGATCATGCGCGCTCTCAGCCGGATGTTGGGTTATCGTGATGTGCTGGCGCTGGCGCCAAAAATGAAAACAGCGCAAGTGTACCCGCAAAGGCCTTTTCACGACCACCCCCGGCAGCGCTTTTTCACGGAAAAAGTGCGGCGTTGCACCAACCGGGCCGATTAAGATGCTGCGTCGCAATAGTGCCAATCAGGCAGCTTTGATTTTATGCAAAGAAAGCCGGTTGCCATCAAGGCAGTTCCGCCGCCCCCATGCGGCGCAGGATGACACTGGTGCGCCGGTTCAGATAGCCCGTATCGCGGTGACGGTCATAAAAGCGGGGATTCGGCAGCATCACGGCCAGTTTCGCCGCCTGTCCGGCGCTCAGGCCGGCCGCGCTGACCCGGTAATAGTGGCGCCCGGCCGCTTCGGCGCCAAAGATGCCCGTGCCAAATTCCACCACGTTCAAATAAATTTCAAAGATGCGCTGCTTCTCCATCAGGCTTTCCAGCATGTACGTGATGATCAGTTCCTGGCCCTTGCGCACATAGCTGCGCGAACCGGACAGGAACAGATTCTTCGCCAATTGCTGCGTGATGGTGGAGCCGCCCGCCACGACTTTTTGTTTTTTACTATTTTTTTCATACGCCTTTTGCAAGGCTTCCCAGTCCACGCCTTCGTGCTCGGAGAAATTCGCGTCTTCCGATGCGATGATGGCCCGTTTCAGATTGTTCGAGATGCGGTTGTATGGCACCCACGTCTGCTGGATGGTGGCATTGGGATTCTTGTCCTGCAAGACAGACAACTGTTCGCGCATGAAGGCCGTGCTGGACGGATTGTGGTCGATCCACCACCAGATTTGCAGGAAGAAATACAGTTGCACGACGATGAAGGCCAGTACGGGCACGATGAAAAGCCACTTGATCCAGCCGTAGCGGCTGCGGCGCGCGCTTTTCTTGCCGGCGCTCACAGGCTGCCCCGCAATTGCGCCAGCAAATCCTGCGTCTGCGGTCGCACGCCGCGCCACACGTAAAATGCTTCGGCCGCCTGCTCCACCAGCATGCCCAGGCCATCGCGCACCTGCGCGCCATGCTGCGCGGCAAAGTCCATGAAAACGGTGGCTTGCGCGCCATACATCATGTCCAGCGCCAGGGTGTGGCTGCCGAAGATATGCGCTGGCACGGGCGGCAGGTCGCCCGCCAGGCTGGCCGAGGTGGCATTGATGACGATATCGAACTGGCCGTCCGCCTGCGCGAAGCTACCTGCGAGCAGCTGGGCAGCGTGACTCGCCGCATCCGCAAACTGCGCCACCAGCGCCTCGGCCGTGGCCACGGTGCGGTTGGCAATGAAAATTTCCTGCGGCCCCTGCTCCAGCAAGGGCAGCACGACGCCGCGCGCCGCACCGCCCGCGCCCAGCAGCAGGATGCGCTTGCCGGCGATGGCCACGCCTGCGTTGCGCACGATGTCCGCCACCAGGCCCGCGCCATCGGTATTGTCGCCAAGAATGGTCTCGCCATCGAAACGCAGGGTATTCACGGCGCCGGCCGCCCTGGCCCGCGGCGTCAGGACAGTGGCCAGCGCACACGCGTCGAGCTTGAACGGCACCGTCACATTCGCGCCCTTGCCGCCCTCGGCGGCAAACGTGCGGGCCGCCAGGGCAAAGCCGTCCAGCGGCGCCAGCCGGCGTTCATAGACCATGGCTACGCCCGTCTGCAGGGCAAACGCGGCATGAATCAGGGGGGACTTGCTGTGGGCAATAGGATTACCGAAGACGCAATATTGATCAGGATTAATATTTTGCTTGCTCAATTGCTGCCGCCAGTCAGGTTAGCTTCCATTTTTTCTTCGCGGGTAAATTTGAAACGGGTGATGACGACCCACAGGTCATCCTTGTCACTCGACAACATATTCGGTGGAAAACGACCGTAGGGCGCCGCGCGGCGCACGATGGCCAGGGCCGCCGCATCCAGCGCCGGGTTGCCCGAGCTTTTCTCCACGCGGGCGCCGCCGTCCTTCTGGTAAATCGTGCCGTCCTGGAAGATGGGGATGTAGACGACCAGTTCGCCATACATTTTGCGGCCATTCTTTTGCGGGAAATTCAGGGTGCCGATTTCCTCGATGCGCTTTTGCAAGGTCTTGTAATACATGGCATAGCCGACCTCCTGCGTGCTGGGGGTAATGAAGGTCTTGCGGGGACGCTTGTTCTGGTCTTCCACGGTCTGGCTGATCTCGGCCGCCATGCGCGCGATGGCCTTGCTGCTTTCCATCAAGTCCGAACCGGACGCGAGCGGATTGGGCTTGTCCTTTTCCGTGACGGGCGCGGCGCTGTAAGGCGTCGGCTTGGCCGCCTGCGTCAGCAATTCCTGCTGTTTTTGTTCCAGTTCGGCAATGCGTCGGGCGCTGGCCTTGACGCTATCACCCTCTTCCACCTTGCGCATGTCGGGCAAGGGCGACTTGGCGCGGCCCTTGTCGGTCTGGCCACCACCGTCGAGGTTGGCTTGCGCCAGGGCCTCGGCCTTCAAGGGTTTATTCGCATGCTTGGCGTTAACCAGGATCACTTCCAGGCCGGGATCGGTGGCGACGGCCCGCTGCGGTGCCGGGGCGACAAAATGCATCGCCAGCAAGGCGCCGTGCGCCAGCAGCGATACCGCCACGGCAATCATCAGGAAACGATTCTCTCGGAAAGACTTCACGCGCAACCCAGTTCCTTACAACACAAGATACAAGATGGCTGAATTTTACGTCAAAGGGCGATGCCGGCAACAGTTTTCAGCACCGCCTTGGTGGCCTGCCTGGCGCCTTACTTGACCTCGGGTTCGCTGACCACGTCTTCGCTGGCCAGTTCAGCCACTTCCGCATCGGCGTCGCTGACCTGGTTTGCCGCTTCCGGCGATGCTTCCGGCGCCGCGTCGCCCTCGTCGGCGCCTTCGTCACCCGATTCTTCCTCGTAGTCGAGTTCGGCATCGGCCGCCGCGTCCGGCACGGTGGCAATTTCCAGCAGGCGCGCTTCAATGCTCAGGTCGACTTCATCCCAGCGCAGCAAGTCCAGTTTCACCTGGGCGCCGCGCGCCACCGATGGCATGCCCGGCAGCTTGATGACCAGCGGAATGTCGACCAGGCGCAGGATTTCATCTTTCAGCACGACGGCATCGACCTGGCGCGCGTTTTCCTGGTGCAGCCAGCGCAAGCACCAATAGCGCTCCATGTTCGACTGGAAATCGCCATATGCGGCATACGCGGCATCGAAGGCCGAAACGATGGCGAACAGGTTGGCGTCACGCGGCTTGAACGGCGCCACCAGGGGCGCCGTCACGCCATGCTCGGCGCAGGCGATGATTTGCCACTGGTTCACCAGGTCCGTGTAGCGGCGCAAGGGCGAGGTACTCCACGCGTACTGATCCACGCCCAGACCCTGGTGCGGCGCCGCATGGGTAACCATGCGCACCTGCATCTTTGCCGCCCAGCTATTGCCACTGCCGCCACCCTGACTGCGATAGATGCCGGGCACGCCATGGTCGTGCAGCATCTTGCCCCAGGTACTGTTGGCAAAGATCATCAGTTCAGCAACGATCTTGTCCAGCGGCGCGCCACGCTTGCGGCGCGCCACGCTGACAATGTCGTTTTCCACATAGAAGTTGAAATCGACGCGGTTATTCTGTTCCGGCTTCAGGCCGAACGCTTCGCGTTTCTTCATGCGGCCTTGCTCCAGCTGCTGCGCCCATTGCCACAGCACGGCAAAATCGGCCTTGTGCGGGTACTCGCCTTCGCCACTGGCCAGGGTTTCCTCGTTGACCAGGTCATCGAGCTGGTTGTGGCGCAAATTGCTGGCAATCGGCACCAGCTCGGCGCGCGTCTGCGTGCTGACCACGGCCCAGTCGGCTTTCGGGTCCAGCGTCGCGTACAGCGACAGGGCCGGGCACGTCGTACCTTCCGCGAGCGTGAAAGCATTCACGATTTCGTCCGGCAGCATAGTGATCTTGTCGCCCGGCATGTAGACGGTCGACATGCGCTGGCGCGCCATCTTGTCGATCACGTCTTCCGGACGGATGCCCAGGCCCGGCGCGGCGATGTGGATACCCACTTTCACGGTGCCATCGGGCAACGGCTGCACGGAGAAGGCATCGTCGATCTCGGTGGTGGTCACGTCGTCGATCGAGAAAGCGGCCACGTCCGCCAGCGGCAGCTTGGCCGTCACGCTCGGCACGGGCACGCTCGGAAAACCGGCACCCTTGGGGAAATTTTCAAAGAGAAACTTCGACAGATGCAAGTCTTTCGGCGAAGCAATGCCTCCCACGGCCAGCATCAAACGCGGCGGCGTCGTGTGCAATTCCGTGCACGCCGCTTCCAGCGCCTTGTATTCGATGGTGTTCTTGTCCGGCTTGAACAGCAGTTGCAGCACCATAGGCTGCATCGAGGCAGGCAAGCGATTCTGTTTCAGCTCTTCCACATACGCGGCTTGCACCAACGCCTGCTGCTTTTTCTTTTCAATGCCGGCCAGCGCCGCCTTCAAGGACGCTTCCGGCGCCGCCTTGTAGCGGCCACGGCCCTTCTTGTAGAAATACACGGGCGCCGAATGAAGGGCCAGGATCAAGCCGGCCGCTTCCGGCGGCAAGGGGGCATGGCCGAAATACTCGGTACCCAGCTCGGCAAAGCCGAACTCGTCTTCGCCCGCCACTTCCCACAGGAAATCGAGATCGATCTCGGCAGCAACAGCCTTGGCTTGCTCGAGCAGCTCGGCCGGGGCCGGCTTTTCATACTGCAGCAGCACGTCCTTGATCTTGACCTTGGTGCGCTTGCCGCTGGCCATTTCCACTTGGTACGCTTCACCCGCTTGCGACAGGACCGTGCAGACCTTGAAATCGCCGGATTCTTCAAAAAATAGATTCATTGTTATGCTTTGTTTATTAATGTGTCGGTTGCAACGGTGCGAGTAAGGGACGTCAACTCCAGCACCGCCGGCAAAAATACTTCGGTTACCAGCAGCAAGCCCTGGTGACGCCGGTACAGGCAGCGGCGGGCAAAAAACAGCGCCTGTTCGTCGACGCGAGGCCCTTCCCGCGCCAGCGCCGCCTGCGCCCGCTGCACCAGCGGGTGCCCGGCGCGCAAGCGGGCAAATTCCAGTGTACCGCGGCGTACCATGCGGTCGCCAAACAGGGTCGTGCCCAGCGAACGCTCGCCCAGCGCGGAAAACAAGGGCCAGTCCGTGGCCGTCGCCTGCATGGGCACGACGGTATGGCCAAACACGGCCGGTTTGTTATCACAACGCAAGAGCACTTCGCGTTCCCATACCCGGCCCGCGCGGTGCAAGCCTATGCTGGCCGCCTCGTCGCTCAGGCAACGCGCCGTTTCCTGATGCAAACATTGCACGCGGAACGCCTGACTATGCGCTTTCAGCTTGGCCGTCAGCGACCCGCCGCCCGTCAGCCAGTGGCGCAGGGCCGGTGGCGCATTGATGGCGTTGACGTGCGCATGCCATTGCGCCTGGCGCAGCGAACCCGGCCTCACCGGGCGGCGTCCGCAGGGATGCCGCAAAAGGCCAGCACGGGCGCCAGGTATGCGGCAAATTCGCTGATGCCATGGTCGCTGCCGTCGATGACGCACTGCTGCGTCCCCTGATAATGCGCCAGCATGTCGCGGTAGTCGAGCACTTCATCACCGGTGGCGGCAATCAGGAAATAACGTTGCGGCTCAGTAATTTTCTCTACGGCAAAGGTTCCCAGCTCGGCTATGTATTCGCGCTTGAACTCGAATGGCTTGTCAGAATGAAACTCTGTCGTCACGCCCACATGCTGTTCCAGGTCGATCAGGGGCACGATGGCGGGATTGAGCAGCACGGCGCGGCAACCCAGTTGCTCGGCCAGCCAAGTGGCGTAATAGCCACCCAGCGAGGAGCCGATAATCGTCAATTCGGCTGGCGCCACATCCTTGACCAGCGACAAGGCCAGTGCGATGGCCAGCTTGGGCGAGGCCGGCAATTGCGGGCACAGCCACTCTGCCTCGCGGCCCAGCGCCTGCATTTGCGCGGCCAGCAGGCGCGACTTCATCGACAGGGGCGACGAGCGAAATCCATGCAGGTACAGAATCATCGGCCCAGCGCCTCCAGCAATTTCTGGTGCACGCCGCCAAAGCCGCCGTTGCTCATGACGACGATCTGGTCGCCGGGACGGGCGCTAGCGGCCACGGCGGCCACCAGCGTATCGATGTCTTCATAGGCGCTGGCAATCTTGCCCAGCGGCGCCAGCGCGTCGCCCAGGCTCCAGCCCAGCGCGGCATGACTGCCGAAACCGAAGACCAGGTCGGCATCCTTGAGGCTGCCCGGCAGCGCATCTTTCATGGCGCCCAGCTTCATGGTGTTCGAACGCGGTTCCAGCACGGCCAGGATACGGCCCTTATTATCAACTGTCTTGCCGATTTTTTGCCGCAACCCGCCCACGGTGGTAGCAATGGCCGTCGGGTGATGCGCGAAATCGTCGTACACGGTAATGTCGTTGACCACGCCGCGCACTTCCATGCGGCGCTTGACGCTGTCAAACGTGGCCAGCGCGGCACACGCCTGGGCAATGGGCACGCCCACGTGACGCGCGGCGGCGATGGCCGCCAGCGCATTGCTGCGGTTGTGCTTGCCCGTGAGCGCCCACGCCACATGGCCTTCCTGCCGGCCATTGAAATACACGTCGAAGCTGCCATCGGCCTGCTCTTGCAGTTGCCAGTTGGCATCCTGGCCGAAGCTTTCCTTTTCACTCCAGCAACCGCGCGCCAGCACGCGCTGCAGCGACGCTTCGTCGCCATTGAACACCAGGCGGCCAATGCCGGGCACGGTGCGCACCAGATGGTGGAATTGCGTCTCGATCGCGTGCAGATCGGGGAAGATGTCGGCGTGATCATATTCCAGGTTATTCATGATGGCCGTCTTCGCATGGTAATGCACGAACTTGCTGCGCTTGTCGAAGAAGGCCGTATCGTATTCATCGGCTTCGATGACGAAGAAGTCAGAATCGGCGCTCTTGCCGTCGATCTTGCCGCTGAGGCGGGCGGAAATGCCAAAGTTCATCGGCACGCCGCCGATCAGGAAGCCCGGCGCGTAGCCCGCGTCTTCGAGTATCCAGGCCAGCATGGCCGAGGTGGTCGTCTTGCCATGCGTGCCGGCCACGGCCAGCACCCACTTGTTGCGCAAGATGTGTTCTCCGATCCACTGCGGGCCGGAGACATACGGCAGGCTGCGGTTGAGGATTTCTTCCACCAGCGGATTGCCGCGCGAGACCACATTGCCAATCACATACAAATCCGGGTTCAGCTGTGTTTGTTCCGGATCAAAACCCTGGATCAGTTCGATTCCCTGCGATTCCAGCTGGGTGCTCATCGGCGGATAGACGTTGGCATCGCAACCTGTGACTTTATGGCCGGCTTCCTTGGCCAGCACGGCCAGGCCGCCCATGAAGGTACCGCAAATGCCGAGAATATGAATATGCATGTGATCAGTGCGAAAGTTGCACGCTTAAGTAAGTAAGACGGTGAGATAAAAAAGAGCAAGTGTGGGATTTTACCTGACGCCATGACTTTTTCCGCTTCGGAGTATCATCTCGCTCATGACGAACGATGCATTTGACGATAGCGCGCAGTTGCGCCTGGAAATCGCCGCCGCTGCCGCGCGCCTGGTGGCGCAGGATGGCGCCGACTATGGCAGTGCCAAGCGCAAGGCGGCGCGGCAAGTACTCGGCGATGCGCCGAACCGGCCCAATGTACTGCCCGATAACGACATGATCGAGGAACAGCTGCGGCAATACAATGCCCTGTTCCTGGCCAACAGCCAGCCGGCGCGTCTGTTCCAGCTGCGCACAATTGCTCTGCAGGTCATGGAAGCGTTGCAACAATTTCATCCCCTGCTCAGCGGCCCCGTGCTCAATGGCACGGCCGGCCCGCACGACGAGATCTATTTGCAGCTGTTTGCCGAGAGCGCCAAGGAAATCCATATCTTCCTGCTCAATAAAAATGTCGTGCTCGACATGTCGGAAAGCCCGCATTTCAAGGGAGCGCGTTATGATGCGGTCGAGACGGCCAGTTTCTTATGGAAAAACGAAGGCGTGCACGCAGCCATGTATGAGCTCGACGATATGCGCGGCGCACTGAAAGCCAAGGCGGACGGCAAAGTGCTGCGCACCGATATCGCGGGGCTGCGCAGCCTGCTGGCCCCCAGCCTCGCCGATGGCGTGCCGGCTGCCGACTAACATTGATATAGATAAAGTTATGACAAAAAAGAATTGGATCGCCTGCGCCATCGTGGCGCTGATGTTTGGAGGCATGGGCGCCTACGTCGGTTTGAGCAAGGAAAAGGCGAAAGAAGCGGGACCGCTGACGACGACCATCGCGCCAGGCGCGACGGGTCCCGTCAACGAACTGTATGCACTGTCGCTGCCAGACGCGGCTGGCGCCACGCAAGCCTTGTCGCAATGGAAAGGCAAGAATTTGCTGGTCAATTTCTGGGCCCCATGGTGCCCGCCATGCGTGGAAGAAATGCCGGAGTTATCCGAAGTGCAAGGCCACTACGCGGCGAAAAACCTGCAGGTCATCGGCATCGGCATCGATTCGGCCAGCAATATTGCCACTTTTGCCAGCAAGTTCAAGATCGCCTATCCCGTGTATGTTTCCGGCTTGAGCGGCACTGACCTGTCGCGTCATTTTGGCAACGCCACGGGTGGTTTGCCCTTTACTGTGCTGATCGGCGCCGATGGCGAAGTCAAAAAGACCTATCTGGGCCGCTTGAAATTTGATCAGTTGCGCGCCGATCTGGATAAATTGTAAATTCGGAGCGTGCTTTTTTCTCTTGCCAATGCGTATCTTTGGCGGCAAAATGCGGAACTTTCGCTAAAACGGTCTTCCATACATGGCAAAAAACCTCCTTCTGCTCAACGGTCCCAACCTGAATTTGCTGGGAACGCGCGAGCCTGAGGTCTACGGCGCCAGCACCTTGGCCGATATCGAGCAGGCAGCAATGGCGCAAGCCATGGCGGCCGGTGCCGACCTGGTCTGCTTTCAAAGCAACCATGAAGGTGCGCTGATCGACCGCATCCATGCCGCGCGAGCGGAAGGGATCGATGCCATCGTCATCAATCCGGGCGGCCTGACCCATACCAGCGTTGCCTTGCGCGATGCGCTGGCCGGGGTCGCCATCCCGTTTGTGGAAGTCCATATCTCGAATATTTATCAACGCGAAACGTTTCGACATCACTCATTTCTCAGCGCGATCGCGCAGGGGACGATCTGCGGGCTAGGTATCGATGGATATCGGTTTGCCATCGACTTTGCGCTTAAAAAACGTTAATCTACGCGATCTGCACGCATTTAGCGCGGCGATAGGTTCTGGACATCACCGCATCACTCATAAAACAAACTACATTCCTAGGGGTTTTACATGGATCTACGAAAACTCAAGACCTTGATCGACCTGGTCGCCGAATCGGATATCGCAGAGCTGGAAGTTACCGAAGGCGAAAGCAAGGTTCGCATCGTCAAATCGTCGGCCATGCCGCAAAACCAGATGGTCATGATGCAGCCGCAAGGCATGCAAGCCCACTACCAGCCAGCCGCGCCGGCCGCACCTGCGCCGGCTGCCGCAGTCGTCGCCGCCGAGCCAACGGGCTATGTGGTCAAGTCGCCGATGGTCGGTACCTTCTACCGCTCCTCCGCTCCTGGCACCGCCGCGTACGTTGAAGTGGGCTCGACCGTCAAGGAAGGTGATACTCTGTGCATCATCGAAGCGATGAAGCTCCTGAATGAAATCGACACCGATAAAGCCGGTATCGTGACCCAGATCCTGGTCGAAAACGGCCAACCGGTCGAATTCGGTCAACCCTTGTTTGTGATCGGCTAAAACCCAGTCCACACGGCCGGCAACGGCCGTTTGCAGTTTTAGCCCCTCACACTTGTTGTTTCGCCGGCTCGCCGGCTCTCACAGACATACGCGAACCTACCATGTTTGAAAAAATCCTGATTGCCAACCGTGGTGAAATTGCCCTCCGTATTCAGCGCGCCTGCCGCGAAATGGGCATTAAAACGGTTGTAGTCCACTCCGAAGCCGACAAGGACGCGAAATACGTCAAGCTGGCCGATGAATCCGTTTGTATCGGACCGGCACAGTCGTCCCTGAGCTACCTGAACATGCCCGCCATCATCAGCGCCGCTGAAGTGACGGATGCGCAAGCGATTCACCCTGGCTATGGTTTCCTGTCGGAAAACGCCGACTTCGCCGAACGCGTCGAGAAATCGGGCTTCGTCTTCATCGGCCCCCGCTCCGAATCGATCCGTTTGATGGGCGACAAAGTGTCGGCCAAGCAAACCATGATCAAGGCTGGCGTGCCTTGCGTGCCCGGCTCGGAAGGCGCATTGCCGGACGATCCGAAAGCGATCGTGCAAATTGCCCGCAAGGTCGGCTATCCGGTCATCATCAAGGCTGCTGGCGGCGGTGGCGGACGCGGCATGCGCGTGGTGCACACGGAAGCTGCCCTGATCAACGCCGTGTCGATGACCAAGACGGAAGCCGGCACCGCTTTCGGCAACCCTGAAGTGTATATGGAGAAGTACCTGGAAAATCCGCGCCACGTGGAAATCCAGATCCTTGCCGACGAACACAAGAACGCCGTCTGGCTGGGCGAGCGCGACTGCTCCATGCAGCGCCGCCACCAGAAAGTCATCGAAGAGGCGCCAGCGCCGGGCATCCCGCGTAAACTCATCGAGAAAATTGGCGACCGTTGCGCGGAAGCTTGCCGCAAGATCGGCTACCGCGGCGCCGGCACGTTCGAATTCCTGTACGAAAACGGCGAGTTCTATTTCATTGAAATGAATACCCGCGTGCAAGTCGAGCATCCCGTCACCGAGATGATCACCGGCATCGACATCGTGCAAGAACAGATCCGCATCGCCGCCGGCGAAAAACTGCGTTTCCGCCAGCGCGACGTCTTGCTGTCGGGCCACGCCATCGAGTGCCGCATCAATGCCGAAGATCCCTTCAAGTTCACGCCATCGCCAGGCAAGATCGTGTCGTGGCATGCACCGGGTGGCCCTGGCATCCGCGTCGACTCGCACGCCTATGCCGGCTACTACGTGCCGCCGCACTACGACTCGATGATCGGCAAAGTGATCGCTTACGGCGCCACGCGCGAGCAAGCTATCCGCCGCATGCAGATCGCCCTGTCCGAAATGGTGGTCGAAGGCATCAACACGAATATCGCCCTGCACCGCGAATTGATGATCGACGCGCGCTTCATCGAAGGCGGCACCAACATTCACTATCTGGAACAGAAACTGGCCGACATGCCGGACCTGGGCAAGAACCTGAATGGCGGCAGCCCCAGCATCGCCAAGAAGTCCGAAATCAAGGCGGGCGCATGAGCTGGACGGAAATCGTCATCGAAATCGCCCGTGACAACGCCGAGGCCATGTCCGACGCGTTGATGGAAGCGGGCGCCCTGTCGGTCTCGGTGGAAGACGCCGATGAAGGCACGGATGCCGAGCAGCCCTTGTTTGGCGAGCCCGGCATGGAACCGAAGGAAGCGGCGTGGGAACGCAGCCGCGTGGTGGCGCTGACCGACGTCGACGCCGACCAGGCCGCCATCGTGACCGCAGCCGCCGCAGCTGTCGGCATGGCAATGGTACCGGCATTTACCATGCGCCCCGTGGAAGAGCAGGATTGGGTGCGCCTGACCCAGTCGCAATTCGCGCCGATTCACATCGGCAAGAATATCTGGGTCGTGCCCAGCTGGCACGAGGCACCGGATCCTGACGGCCTGATCCTGGAACTGGACCCGGGCCTGGCCTTCGGCACGGGCAGCCATCCGACCACGCGTTTGTGCATGGAGTGGCTGGAAGCCAATCCCGCCCCTGGCAAGAGCGTGCTCGACTACGGTTGCGGCTCCGGCATCCTGGCCATGGTGGCCAAGAAACTCGGTGCGGAAACTGTCGTCGGCGTCGATATCGACCCGCAAGCCATCGAATCGGCTGGCGAGAATGCCGAACGCAACCAGTGCGAGATCGAATATTTCTTGCCAGACACGTTTGCCACTTCGGCACACGCCACGGCGAAATTTGACATCGTCGTCGCCAACATCCTGTCGAGCCCATTGAAGCTGATGGCGCCGATGCTGTCGGGTCGCGTCGCCGACGGCGGCGCCCTGATCCTGTCCGGCGTGCTGGCACGCCAGGCGGAAGAAGTGGCCGCTGCCTACGCACCGTTCATCGAACTGGGTGTCTGGGCCGAGCAAGATGGCTGGGTGGCCCTGCATGGCCGCCTGGGCACCACGCAAGCGCCTGCGCCCCGCGCGGAAGGTGCATAAGCACAGCAATGGCCCTCGCCACCAAATGCCCCCATTGCAACACGATATTTCGGGTCGCTGCTGACCAGTTGAAGTTACGTGGGGGCATCGTGCGCTGTGGCACGTGCAGGGAAGTGTTTGACGGCAATGCCGCGCTGGTCGATCCAGCTGCCGCATCGCCGTTTTTAACGTCTGGCCCCGGCGCTGCCGCCCCGCTGTCGATCACTTATCCGGCCGACAACAGCCTGCCGTCCGCCACGGACGACGAACCCATCTATTCTCTCGACTTCGACACCTCGTTCGACCCGTTCGGCATCCTGCCGGAAACGGCGCAGCTCAAGGAAGACGAAGACGACCGCGAACATATCGAGCTGGACCTCGACGTCACCCTGCCTGCCGAAGCGCCGGCCGAGGCGCCTGTCGCCATCCCCGTCATTACACCGGCCGAGCCGCCTGAAGCGCCGCTACCCCAGCCGATGGCGCCCTTCATGCGCCGCCAGGTCGATGACGCACCCGCCTTCGCCACGTATTTGCGCGACAGCCGCCGCGAACCGAACCTGGAAACGGTGGCAACCCCGGTTGCCCCAGCCGAAAAAGTCAGTCTGGACAAGCCTGCGCCCGCGCGCCGGGAACCCACGTTCGACGACCAGCCAGAAACACCGCAGCCGGACGCCCCCATCGCAGCGGATCCAGCCGACGATCAGGAGGAGCCAGTCCTGCCGCCAGCCGACGACGAACCGGCCTTCGTCACCCAGGGCCGGCGCCGCGAACAGAGCGGCAAAGCCTTGCGCCTGGCCATGGCAGCCGGCTCGGTAGTACTGCTGCTTCTGTTATTCCTGCAAGTGATGACCACCTTCCGCAATCCGCTGGCGGCACAATTCCCGCAGTGGAAGCCAACCCTGGTCGCGCTGTGCAAGCTCAGTGGCTGCCAGGTCGACTTGCCGGCGCAGATCGAGGCGCTGGCCATCGAACAGGGTGAATTGCAAACTCTCAAGGAACAGACCTTTTCCTACGTCTCGCTGCTGCGCAACCAGAGCCGCAGCGTGCAAGCCTGGCCCAGCATCGAACTGATACTCAACGATACCAACGACAAGCAGCTCTTGCGCCGCGTGATCGCGCCGCGCGACTACCTGCCGGCCACGATCGACGTGAGCAAGGGGTTTGCGCCGCGTTCGGAACAAACCATCAAACTGTATTTTGCATTAGACCAGCTCACGGCGTCTGGCTACCATATCGCCATCTTTTACCCTTAACCGACACTATCATGACCAAAACATCGCTGATCTGCGGCTCGCTCGCCACCGACACCATCATGCAATTCCCCGGCCGCTTCGGCGAATCCCTGCTGGCCGACCAGTTGCACAAGGTGAATGTATCCTTCCTTGTGCCCACCATGCGCACGGAGTTCGGCGGCTGCTCGGGCAACATCGCCTACAGCCTGAAAATGCTGGGCGGCGACCCGCGCATCGTCGGCGTCATGGGCCAGGATAGCGCCGCCTACCTGGAACGCCTGCACAAGCTGGGCATTTCCACCGCCAACATCCTGATCAAGGCCGACAGCTACAACGCGCAGTGTTTCGTCACGGCCGATGCGGACAATAACCAGATCAATGCCTTCCACCCGGGCGCCATGTCGTTTGCGCATGAAAACCCGATCGCCAATGCGGGACCAGCCAAAGTCGCCATCATTTCGCCGGACGGCGACCAGGGCATGCTCAAGCACGCCGCCGACCTTGCCGAGCTGGGCATCCCCTTCATGTTCGACCCAGGTCAACAGTTGCCACGTTTCAATGGCGACCAGTTGATCGACTTCATCAACAAAGCCACGTATGTGTCGGCCAACGACTATGAAATGGAAATGTTGATGGAACGCACGGGCTTGACCCTGCCGGACATCGCCAGCCGCCTGGAAGCGCTGATCGTCACGCGCGGCGAAAAAGGTTCGGAAATTTATACGGACGGCAAGCGCATCGACATTCCTGTCGTGGCCGCCAAGGAAGTGCTGGACCCGACCGGTTGCGGCGACGCCTACCGTGCTGGCTTGCTGTTCGGCATCACCAACGACCTGGGCTGGGAAACCAGCGGCCGCCTGGCCAGCCTGCTGGGCGCCATCAAGATCGCCACCCAGGGCGCGCAAAACCATGTGTTTACGCCTGCCAGCATTGCCGACCAGTTCGAAGCGGCGTTCGGCTACCGCTATTAATATGTAGTCCGGTCGGCTTGCGCGCCAGCGCCAGGCCGACCTCCCCCGCTTTACCTCACCACAATAATCATCCCCACCAGCACTTGCGCGATCTGCAACAGGATCAGCGCCACCAGCAGCGACAGGTCCAGGCTGCCGACCAGCGGCACGACCTTGCGGATAGGACGCAGCAGCGGCTCGTTCAGGGCGCGTACAAACGGCGCCAGCGGCGCATGCGGGTTGACCCAGCTGAAGATGGCTTCGATGATCAGCAAGGCCATGAAACCGTAGAGTATCCATTGCAGGAAGCGTTGCAGCGACTTGAGCAGTACCACTTCGACGGGAGCGCCGGAAATAAACAGGACCGAGCTGGCCAGCAACACGATCAGGAAGGCGCCGATCAGGCTGGCCCAATCATACCCGCCCACGCCTGGCACCACGCGGCGCAGGGGGCGCACCAGCCAGTCGGACAATTGAAACGTGAATTGCGCCACCGACGAGGGAGGCCGCACGCGCACCGCCTGCATCCAGAAGCGCAGCAGCAACACGCCGCCCAGCAAGGTGGCAATGGTATCAACGACCAATGTAAGGATAACGATCAGCACGACTAATTCTCCAAAAAAAAACCGCTGTGTGATTGAGTCACACAGCGGCGTGTTGCCTCATCCAGGCACCCGTATCGTTGAAATTACGATGGGCGGGTGCTGGTTGGGAATGGCCAGGCTGCAGCCGGTGCCAACACGGTTTTTGCTACAGGTGCGATGGGTGCCGATGGCTTGGCGACAGGAGCTGCCTTCTTCGGTGCGGCTTTTTTAGGCGCGGCCTTCTTGGCGGCTGGCTTGGCGGCCACGGCGGCTGGTGCCGCTGGAGCTGCGGCCGGCGCTGCTGCTGGTGCGGCTGCCACGACTGGCGCTGCGGCTGGCTTGGCGGCAGGTTTCGCTGCGGCTTTCGCTGCCGGCTTCGCTGCTACCTTGGCGGCGGGCTTGGCTGCAGCTTTTGCTGCTGGCTTCGCTGCTACCTTGGCCGCTGGCTTGGCTGCAGCTTTTGCTGCTGGCTTCGCTGCTACCTTGGCCGCTGGCTTGGCTACCGCTTTCGCTGCAGGTTTCGCTGCAACCTTGGCGGCAGGTTTCGCTGCTGCCTTGGCTGCCGGCTTGACTGCGACTTTCGCTGCTGGCTTGGCGGCAACTTTCGCTGCCGGCTTCGCTGCTACCTTGGCCGCTGGCTTGGCTGCCGCTTTTGCTGCTGGCTTGGCTGCTGCCTTGACCGCTGGCTTGGCTGCTGCTTTTGCTGCTGGCTTGGCTGCTGCTTTTGCTGCTGGCTTGGCTGCTGCTTTGGCGGCCGGCTTCGCTGCTGCCTTGGCGACGACTTTTTTCGCTGCTGGCTTGGCTGCCGCTTTGACTGCCGGTTTCGCTGCTGCCTTGGCTGCAGGTTTCGCTGCGGCTTTTTTCACTGCTGGCTTGGCTGCCGCTTTGACTGCCGGTTTCGCTGCTGCCTTGGCTGCAGGTTTCGCTGCGGCTTTTTTCACTGCTGGCTTGGCTGCCGCCTTGGCAACCGGTTTCGCTGCTGCCTTGGCTGCAGGTTTCGCTGCGGCTTTTTTCACTGCAGGCTTGGCTGCTACCTTGGCGGCAGGCTTCGCTGCGGCTTTTGCTGCCGGCTTGGCAACGGCTTTTTTCGCCACAGGCTTCGCTGCTGCCTTGGCGGCAGGTTTCGCTGCCACTTTCGCTGCTGGCTTGGCTGCCGGTTTTGCTACTGCCTTGGCCGCTGGTTTCGCTGCTGCTTTCGCTACCGGCTTGGCAGCCACTTTTACTGCAGGCTTGGCTGCGGCTTTGGCGACTGGTTTGGCGGCTGGTTTGGCTGCTGGTTTGGCGGCAACCGTCTTGACTGCGGCTGCCGGCTTCTTCGCGGCAGGAGCAGCCTTGGCGGCTGGTTTCTTTACTTCTGATTTCTTAGCGGCTGTTGCCATTTGTCTCTCCTTCATCTGAGATGAGAAATTTAAGCTACAAGATTTAAACCCGTCCGACCCACCACAGGGATAGGCCAGGCGAATTATTCATCGGCACAAACGGTCGTTTGCGCTAATGAATTCGGCACCAGCTGAACTGCTGCAACTCCTCACGTTTGCAGCACTTCAGCCATCGTCGGTGCCACCCTGCTTTATCTCGCAGCTGGTGGCAAAGTCTGAATTCGGTCATTCGTTTTCGATGCCGTGCGTTTTTTCGCTCCTCGCATCGCGCTCGCCACAACACCCATGCGTCAAATAAAAAACCGCCATGCCTGAAAAAATTCGGGCACGGCGGCAGACGAAAACGGTGTGGTTTTGTGCATATCCGTGTAAATCTGTATCCCTGTTTTACGAGGTTTCTTCGCTACCGCGCTGGTTAAAAAACCCCGCATTCTAACGCTCGCATTTGCAATCTCATAAAGTACACGAAAACCTTGTCAATGCGCAACCGGCACGACACGTTTTCGCGGCCTTTTTTGCACGATACGCGTGCTATCGCACAATCGCGTGCCAAATGCCGCCGCCAGCGTCTCCGGAAACGATTTTTTTGGCCGGCAATGCGACCGTTCGCGGCATCCGAAAAACCTGGCGCAAGCCTCTTCGCATCGCTGAATGAAGCACGCATTTTGCCATCCCGCTGGAGGCGCTTTTAACCGCCCGCGGCGACGGCATTTTTCGCCGCCATGCAAGCGAAAAAAAAGCGCCGTCACGATGACGGCGCTTTTGGTGTTGGCGGGAAAACGCTTATTCCCAGTTCAGTGCACCACCGGTCTGGTATTCGGTCACGCGCGTCTCGAAGAAGTTGCGTTCCTTCTTCATGTCGATCATTTCGCTCATCCACGGGAACGGGTTTTCTTCCTGGGCGAACAGCGGTTCGATGCCGATCTGCTGTGCGCGGCGGTTGGCGATGAAGCGCAAATAGCCCTTGAACATCGGCGCGTTCAGACCCAGCACGCCGCGTGGCATGGTGTCTTCCGCATACGCGTATTCCAGCTCGACGGCCTGCAGGAACAGCACTTTGATCTCTTCGCGGAATTCGGCCGTCCACAGCAGCGGATTTTCCATCTTGATCGTGTTGATCAAGTCGATGCCGAAGTTGCAGTGCATCGATTCGTCGCGCAGGATGTACTGGTACTGCTCGGCAGCGCCCATCATCTTGTTCTGGCGGCCCAGCGCCAGGATCTGCGTGAAGCCGACGTAGAAGAACAGGCCTTCCATCAGGCAGGCAAACACGATCAGGGATTTCAGCAGCTTCTGATCGTTTTCCACTGTGCCGGTGGTGAACGCGGGGTCGGTCAGCGTGTTGATGAACGGGATCAGGAATTCATCCTTGTCACGGATCGACTTGACTTCGTTGTAGGCGTTGAAAATTTCGCCTTCATCGAGGCCCAGCGACTCGACGATGTACTGGTAGGCGTGCGTGTGGATCGCTTCCTCGAACGCCTGGCGCAGCAGGTACTGGCGGCACTCGGGCGCCGTGATGTGGCGGTAGGTGCCCAGCACGATGTTGTTGGCGGCCAGCGAGTCGGCCGTCACGAAGAAGCCCAGGTTGCGCTTGACCAGGCGGCGCTCGTCGTCCGTCAGGCCGTTCGGGTTTTTCCACAGCTCGATATCGCGCTGCATGTTCACTTCCTGCGGCATCCAGTGGTTGGCGCAGCCGGCCAGGTATTTGTCCCACGCCCACTTGTACTTGAACGGCACCAGCTGGTTGACGTCCGTCTTGCCGTTGATGATGCGCTTGTCGTCGGCATTCACGCGGCGCGCCACTTGCTCGGCGTTCGCTTCGGACGGCTCGGCACCGGCCGGCAGGTTCAATTCGGTATTTCCCAGTGGCGCTTGCTGCGCCGGACGCGGCACAGCTGCCGACGTGGTTTCATCATCCCATGACAACGACATAATCTTCTTCCTTTCCATGCCGGCAAGCCGGCGATCCGCAACAGGCCCGTTGAATCGGACAATACGGACATTAACAACATTGAATCAGCCCAGCAGCGCTGGGCTGACAACTAAAATTTTACTGGCAGGCTTCGCATTCCTCAAAGCCGTCATCTCCCGGACGCAGGTAGCAGGCTTCGCCATCGGCGCCGTCCGCTGCCGCTGCCACCACGGGTGCCACCACGGCGGCAGCGGCTGCCGCCACGACCGCTGCCTGGGCGCTCTGGGCGTTCTGTGCGCTGGCCGACATGCCGCCATCGACGGCCACGGCGTTCAGGGCGCCCGTCTTGGAGGTCGATTTCTCCATGTGGGTAGCGGCGATGGTGCGCAGATAGTAGGTGGTTTTCAGGCCACGCAGCCATGCCAGCTTGTAAGTCTCGTCCAGTTTCTTGCCGGAAGCACCCGCCATGTAGATGTTCAGCGACTGGGCCTGGTCGATCCACTTCTGGCGACGCGAAGCCGCTTCCACCAGCCAGCTTGGCGACACTTCAAAGGCCGTGGCGTAGATATCGCGCAAGTCTTGCGGGATGCGGTCGATCTTCACCAGACTGCCGTCAAAGTACTTCAGGTCGGAGATCATGACTTCATCCCACAGGTCGCGCGCCTTCAGGTCGCGCACCAGGTAGCCGTTGATCTCGGTGAATTCGCCCGACAGGTTCGATTTCACGTACAGGTTCTGGAACGTCGGCTCGATACAGGCCGACACGCCGATGATGTTCGAAATCGTCGCCGTCGGGGCGATCGCCACGCAGTTCGAGTTGCGCATGCCGAACTTGGCGATGCGTTCGCGCACCGGCGTCCAGTCCATGGCCGACGAGGAATCGACTTCCAGGTAGCCGCCGCGCTCTTCGGCCAGCAGTTTCACCGAGTCTTGCGGCAGGATGCCACGGTCCCACAGCGAACCGGCATACGATTCATAGCGGCCGCGCTCTTCGGCCAGTTCCGTCGAGGCCAGGTAGGCGTAGTAGCACACGGCTTCCATCGAGGTGTCGGCAAACGACACGGCGGCGTCCGAGGCGAACGGGATGCGCATCATGTGCAGGCAGTCCTGGAAGCCCATGACGCCCATGCCGACCGGACGATGGCGCATGTTCGAATTGCGTGCCTTCTCGACGGCGTAGTAATTGATGTCGATGACGTTGTCGAGCATGCGCATGGCGGTGCGGACGGTCTTGGCCAGCTTGACGTGATCGAGCTTGCCTTCTTTCATGTGCGCCGGCATGTTCACAGAACCGAGGTTGCAGACGGCGATTTCGTCAGGCCCCGTGTTCAGCGTGATTTCCGTGCATAGATTCGAGCTGTGGACGACGCCGACGTGCGACTGCGGGCTGCGGATGTTGCAAGGATCCTTGAACGTAATCCATGGGTGGCCCGTTTCAAACAGCATCGACAGCATCTTGCGCCACAGGTCCAGCGCGGCGATCTTTTTGAATGAGCGGATTTCGCCGGCGGCTGCCTTGGCTTCGTAGCCCAGGTAAGCCTTTTCAAAGGCTTTGCCGACCAGGTCGTGCAAGTCTGGCGTTTCGCTCGGCGAGAACAGGGTCCACTCGCCTTTTTCCATGACGCGCTTCATGAACATGTCGGGAATCCAGTTCGCCGTGTTCATGTCGTGCGTGCGGCGGCGGTCGTCGCCCGTGTTCTTGCGCAGGTCGAGGAATTCCTCGATGTCCATGTGCCAGGTTTCCAGGTAGGCGCAGACGGCGCCCTTGCGCTTGCCGCCCTGGTTGACTGCCACGGCCGTGTCGTTGACCACTTTCAGGAACGGCACCACGCCTTGCGACTTGCCGTTGGTGCCCTTGATGTGGGCGCCCAGGGCGCGCACTGGCGTCCAGTCGTTGCCCAGGCCGCCGGCGTACTTGGCCAGCAGCGCGTTGTCCTTGATGGCGTCGTAGATGCCTTCCAGGTCGTCCGAGACGGTGCTCAGGTAGCACGACGACAGCTGCGAGCGCAGGGTGCCCGAGTTGAACAGGGTCGGGGTCGAGCTCATGAAGTCGAACGAGGACAGCAGATTGTAGAACTCGATGGTGCGCGCTTCGCGGTCCGCCTCGTTCAGCGACAGGCCCATGGCCACGCGCATGTAGAACGCTTGCGGCATTTCGATGCGGACGTCATGGATGTGCAGGAAGTAGCGGTCATACAGGGTTTGCAGACCGATGTAGCCGAATTGCAAGTCGCGGTCGGCAACGATGGCCTTGGCCAGGCGTTCCAGGTCGAAGCTGGCGAGTACCGGGTTCAGCAGCTCGTTGGCGATGCCCTTGGCGATATATTGCGGGAAATACGTCAGGTACTCGGCAGCAGCGGCCGCTTGCGGCACTTCCTTGCCGAACACTTCCTTGCGCACCGTGTGCAGCAGGATGCGGGCCGTGACCTGGCTGTAGGCCGGATCTTTTTCCATCAGCGCGCGCGCCGCCAGGATGGCCGACTTGTGCAGCTCTTCGACAGGCACGCCGTCGTACAGGTTCTTCACCGTTTCAGCCAGGATGGCGTCGGCATCGACGTGCTTTTCCAGGCCGGCGCAGGCGGCGTTGATCAGGTCGCGCACTTCCTGCATGTCCAGCAGACGGCGCACGCCGTTATCAAGCACGTTCAATTGGGGTGCGGTCACTTGCGCGGAAGCGCCCAGCGCTTCCTTCTGCAGGCGGCGCTCTTCCATGTGCTTGGCGCGGTACAGCACGTAGGCACGCGCCACGTCGTGCTCGCCCGAACGCATCAGCGACAGTTCCACCTGGTCTTGCACGTCTTCGATATGGAAGGTGCCGCCGCCCGGCTGGCGGCGCACCAGCGCGGCGACGACGCCGTCCGTCAGCTGTTCCACCAGTTCGCGGATGCGCGCCGAAGCTGCGCCCTGGCCGCCGTTAACGGCCAAAAACGCCTTGGTCATGGCGATGGCGATCTTCGAAGGCTCAAATGCCACCACCGCGCCGTTGCGACGGAGGATGCGATAGTCGCCCAATGCCGCGCCCGTGCTCGCCACGCTGTTGGCCGCGCCTGGCGCTGGCGATACTGGCGTTGGATGGATGGAAATATCTTGTGGTGATTGCATTGAAGCTCCCGTTGTCAGCTAAAGTCAGCCTGCAGTTTTGCTGCCGCGTGTGTTGTTGAATAGAACGCCCGATGGTCAGGGTTTCTTCAGGTGTTTGTTGTCAAATAGTAAATAATACACAGCCAGAAATCATACGGCCAACCTGTACAGCCCGGCTGGCGCGAAACACGATCAAGGGTGATGAAACGCCAGTTCCCGTTGCCATATCAACAAACAGGGTAGCTTTGGTAATAATTCTGAAAACGTCTGTGATGGCACTACATATAGTCTTTAAATCCAAGGTATGCACTAATTGTAGTGCCCATCGAAAGGCGATGCAATAGTTTTCCGGCATCCGCCAACGTAATTTTTTGTATTTTCATATACGATTTCGGTTGACTTTTCAGGGCATGGATGGAAAGCCCAATCCCCGCGTAGTAAGCGCTAACGCAGGCTGCCCGCGCGCAGTTCCCATCCAGCATTCTTGATAAAAATGCCAGTCAAAAAACGGTCCCGGATCCGTCTTCCGCCCCGGTGCAATATGCTCGTGGCCGCGCACCTGGGACAAGCCATAGCGCGCCACCAGCGCCGCCGTCAGCGCCGCCAGCACGCGGTATTGCTGCGACTGGAAGGGGACAAAGTCCGTGCCTTCCATTTCGATACCGATGGAATAGCCATTGCACTGCGGGCGTCCTTCGAATGTGGATGCGCCAGCATGCCAGGCACGTTGATCAGCAGAAACATATTGCAACAGCGCACCATCGCGCCGCACAAAAAAGTGCGCCGACACCTGCAAGCCACGCAGGTCGGCGAAAGAAGGATCGGCATTATAATCTACCCGGCCGGTAAACAAGTCCGACACATGCGGTCCACCAAAGTGGCCGCCCGGCAAGCTGATGTTATGGATCACCAGCAAGTCGACTTGCGCACCTTCCGGGCGCGCATCCTGGTACGGCGAGTCATAGCGCAGCGCGCCGTCGCACCAGCCGTCATCATCTATCGTCCATGCTGTCATCAAGGTAGCGCTTCCTGTATCATCAATTTCTGCATGCGGTAACGCAACTGGCGCACGCTGAGACCCAGTTGGCGCGCCGCCCGTGCGCGGTGATAGCACGCCTGCACCAGCGCCTGCATGATCATGTCGCGCTCGGCCTGGCGCAAATACATGTCCAGCGGCAAGACCGGAGCTACGCCGCACGCCGCCATGCCCGGCAGGCACAGTTGCCGCTCCGGCAAGGCCGGCGCCGCTCGCAACGGGGGGATGCCCGCCGCTGACTGCAGGCCCAGCCCGTCGAGCGTGATCACGCCGCCATCGGCAAAGGCCAGTGCCCGTTCCAGCATATTTTCCAGTTCGCGCACATTGCCGGGAAACGCATACGCGGCCAGGGCCGCCAGCACCGGCGGCGCCAGGCTCACGGCCCGGCCCGGTGCCAGACGCGCCAGGATTACCTCACATAATACCTGCAGATCGCCGCGCCGCTCACGCAGCGGCGGCAGCGCCAACTCGATTACATTGAGGCGATAAAACAGATCCTGGCGAAACGTGCCGGCGGTCACGCCGCGCGCCAGGCCATGCTGGCTGGCGCACAGAATGCGCACGTCGACGGCTTCGTCGCTACTGCCGCCCAGCTTGCGCACGCGGCGCTCCTGCAGCACGCGCAACAGCTTCACCTGCATGGCCAGCGGCAGATCATCGACTTCATCGAGCAGCAAACTGCCGCCATGGGCCGCCTGGAACAATCCCTGGCGCTCGTGCAGCGCGCCCGTATAGGCGCCCGGCCGGCAGCCGAAGAATTCAGCTTCCATCAGCGCTTCGGGAATGGCACCGCAGTTGACGGCGATAAACGGGAAGCTGGCGCGCGCACCCTGCGCGTGGATGGCGCGTGCCGCCAGTTCCTTGCCAGTGCCCGATTCGCCGCGGATGGCCACCGGCGCGCCGCAGCGGGCGATACGGCCGATCTGCGCGCGCAACGCCTGCATGGGCAGCGAATTGCCACATAGTTGCGGCGCCGACGGCAGGCCGCTGGCCGTCGTCTTGCCGACGGCGGTCGCGGTCTGCGGGCTGGGACTGGACATAGGGGAGCGCGCCTTTCTGCAAGGGCGGTGGCGAACCGCTTGCTGCAGATGCTACGCCGGATTGCTGCCGGAGGACGTTACGATACGGATGAGCAATGCGGCGCGGGCTTGCCCTTACAGCGTGGCGTGCGCGTGGCTGCAGTAATCGTGACCCTTGGCCTGCACATTTTCGGAGGCCGGGTAGTACACGCCGCAATGGGCGCAACACAGCATCAGCTCGGCATCCGGCAATTCCTGCGGCCGGCCCGGCGGCGGAAACGGGTTCGGTTGCTGTTGTTGCTGCGCGCGGGCCCGTTGCTGCATGCCCCGGATCTTGCTGCGGATAGCAAACAGCACCAGGAACACCAGCGCCAGCCAGAATAAAACACGTGTCATGCGAATCCTCGGTGTAAAACCACTTCCAGTACAAAACGGCTGCCGACATAGGCCAGCAGCAAGGTGGCGAAACCGGCCAGGGTGAAGCTCAAGGCCGTCTTGCCGCGCCAGCCGCGAAAGCGGCGCCCTGCCAGCAGGGCGGCAAACAGCAGCCACGACAGCATGGTAAATACGGATTTATGATCCCAGTTAAGCGCCTTGCCAAATAATTGCTCGGAAAAGACGATACCCGACAGCACGGTCAGGCTGAGCAGGATGAAACCCAGACCGATCATACGAAACAGCAACTTTTCCATCGTCAGCAGCGCTGGCAGCTGGTCCAGCGCGCTACCGATGAAGCCGCTGCTTTCGCTGCGCGTATGCAAACGCGATTCCTGCAGCGCCATGAGCACGGCGTGAAAGGCGGCAATCGTCAAGGTGCTGTAAGCCAGCACCGCCACGGCAATATGCCAGCCGAAGACGGCGGACTTGCCTTCCATGCTGACCTGGCTGCCAGGAAAGGCCCAGGCCAGGCCGATGGCGATGACGGCGCTGGGCATGACCATGCGGCGCAATCCGTCCAGGCTGAAATTGCGGTTCTCGATCCAGTAGGCGCCCACCGAGACCCATAGCGCGGCCGACAGCATGGCGGAAAAACCGAAACGCAAGGTGCCAGGCGCCATCAGGTCGAACCACAGGGTGGCGGCGTGCGCCAGCCAGGCGACGCCGGTCAGGCCGGCAATGAGCCGGGCACGGGACGAGGGAAGCACCGCGCACGCCGCGTACAACAGGGCGGCGATGAAAAAGAAATAGATCTGCATAGTTTAAGTTTACACCATAGCCGACAAGCGCGATTCAGGCGACAGCCTGGGTGACAGGCACGACGCCGCCATCCAATGCCGCAAGCCTGCCATGATATCGCGCCTGAGGCATGACGGGGTGGCGCACCCTCAAGATTTCGGCAATCTTTCGCGCCGCCTACATATATAAGAGTATGCCGCAAAAAAATGATGGCCCGCTTAAGCGGGCCATCGGCACTGCCAACATCCGGTTTACTTTACGTTCAGGCTCTTTTTCGCCTGCTCCAGCAAGTCCGTCTTGACCCAGTCCTTGGCCACGGGCGGCTTGCTCATGCGGCCCACGCCCGTTTTCACCATCACATCGGTGGTCACCTGGATATGTTCGGGCGAGATGTCATATGAATACGGCGAATTGCTGATCGCGTCGTCGAAGTCATCCTTCGTGATCTGGCCGCGGAACACGACTTCCCGCACATACTTTTCCGCCGTCGCCTTGTTCTCGATAAAGGTCTTGGTGGCTTCAACGAAGCAGCGCATGAATTTTTCCGCCACGGGACGACGTTCCTTGTAAAACTTTTCCGTCATCACCATGGTACGCACGGGTTCACCGATCGGCGTGTCGTACGGTTTGATGACTTCGGTGCCGAAGCCCTTGTTGATCGCCTGCGACGATTGCGGCTCCGACTGCATCATGGCGTCGATATTCTTGCCCATCAGCGCCTGGTTCAAGTCGGCGTAGGCGAGGAACACCAGTTGCACGTCCTTGCCCTTGGTTTCGGAATATGTCAGGCCCGCTTGCGACAGCTCGGCCAGCAGCAGCACTTCCTGGATGCCGCCGCGCGTCACGCCCACGCGCTTGCCCTTCAAATCCTTGACGCTGGCGATCTTTTGCCCCATGCCCCCCACCAGGCGCGCACCGCCCTTGGCAAAGCCGGCCACCACATAGATGGGCGCGCCGCCCGCGCGGCCGGAAATGGCCGCCTCGGACGCCGTCGCCCCCACGTCCAGCTCGCCCGCGATAATGGCCTGCATGACATCAAGGCCCTTGGCAAAGATATGCTCTTCGACCTTGATGCCGCACTTGGGCGCGATTTCCTTGATGTACGACACGGCGCCGTAATGGGCAAATTTCAAGTTGCCCAGGCGCACGACTTCCTGCGCCTGCGCCTGGACGGCGCCCACGCTGAACGCCAGCATCAGGGCGGCGGCGATACCGGTTTTCAAGGTTGATTTTGTCTGCATCGGGTTCTCCTGTGGTGGTTGGTGTGTGCCCGCAAGGGCATAAAACACAGCTTTTTTTATTATGGGGAGATAGTACCGTGTGTTGAGCCAGGAGCAATCTTTTTTATTTCACGATGACTCCAACACGGAAATTCGCTGGACTACGCCACAGCCAGACACACCAGGTTTATCAATGACTTAAGCGAGTTCAACATTTGCCCAGTATGACGACATAGATAAAGCCCTGCACATCACGCCATGCCCACTGTCAAAGCGGAAACAAGTTCTGCACGATGAAGTCCACGAACACCCTGAGCTTCGGCGAGAGATGTTTGCTGGAGGGCCACAATATGCGGAATGTGGTGCAGTCCTGGTTGTATTCGTCCAGCACAGTGACGAGTCGGCCTTCATCCAACTGACGACGCACGGCGATGTCAGGCACACAGGCAATACCGAGGCCTTGTTCGGCAAAGCAGATCTGTGGGTCCAGCGAATTCGTTACCATGCTGCCCGGCAGATCCATGGAAAGGGTCTGACTGTTCCTACTCAACGGCCATGCGTCCATTTTGCCCGTAGTGGGATAGCGGTACAGCAGGCAGGCGTGGTTGGCCAGGTCTTCAGGTTGCTGCGGAAGTCCAGCCCGTTGGAAATAGCTGGGAGCGCCGACGATGACTCTTCGATAAGCGCCGAGCGTGCGTGCCATCAACCGGGAATCGCTGGGCTCTCCGGTACGGATCACGGCATCGAAGCCTTCTTCGATCACTTCCACCAGGCGATCCGTGCAGTCGATGTCCAGCGCGACAGCGGGAAAGCACCGTTGAAAAGCCGCCAACTTGGGCATGAACAAGGTGCCGACCGATGGCAGACTGATGCGCAGCTTGCCATGCGGGGCGCTTTGCGTTTGCAAGAGTTCGGCTTCGGCCAACTCCACTTCGCAAAGGATGCGGCGGCAGCGCTCCAGGAACAACGCCCCTTCCGATGTCAGGCTGATGGTGCGCGTAGAGCGGTGGAACAGGCGCACCCCCAGGCGCTCTTCCAGCCGCGCGATGGCCTTGCTGACGGCGGATGCAGAGATGCCCAACTGCTGCCCGGCAGCGGTGAAGCTGCGGGCCTCCCCCGCGCGTACGAAGAGATCAAGAGAACCAAGATTTTCCATTTATACCCATCAATTAATGACGTCTATGTGTCTGGAGTCGTGTGATTATGTACCCTTTCGTAGCTGGCCGCTATTCAAAGCCAGACACGTTTTGCGTACACTGTTGCACAACCTTAATCAGCCGCCATCTCATGACTCAAGCCC
>NZ_JBNYXM010000028.1:0-74152 GCF_051380665.1 Janthinobacterium lyxosi | reverse complement strand
CCAGTCATACGCGATGCTCAAGGCTGGTATGAGCATCCTGAGCTGCCACCCTTTGACGAAGGCGATGCCGCCAAATTCAAGGAATGGATAGACGCCCAGGAGCTGGAGGTGCAGCGCGTCTGGATGGATGGCGATGCACCCGACTTGGCAGAGCGTTACCTGGAAGGTGATGGCGATCCGAGCGCATTGGTCGACTGGCAGCCCACGGCGCCAGGCCCAGGCTGGTTCCTGCTCGCGCCGTACGACGAAGAGAACGATGGCCCAGTGGCATGGTTCGCGCGCCGCGCGTCCGCGGCGCAATGAGCAGCCGCAGCCCGGCGCCCGCCCCGGAAACCCCGGCCGAGGCCGCCTACAAGCTGGACCGGGCCGTGCTGCGCGCGATCCACACCTGCCAGTCCGTGCTGTTCGAAGGCAAGCAGCACCATCTGCGCGCCATGGGCGCCCAAGTGCTGGGCGGCGGCGTGTCTTCCGTGATTTACCTGATGGGCGACGCGACACCGCGCCAGCCCAGCGAGATAACTTTTTTGGAGCATGCAGAATGATCAACAACGAGCAACGCAATCCACCTGTCCGTGCAACGCCCGACGATTCATTCCAGGGCCGAGTGCAGCCTTGGATGATGGCGTGCTTCGGTGCCGAAATCTCCGCCGACGGCGCTGAGCGCAATCGCCGCTTCCTGGAAGAATCGCTGGAACTGGTGCAGGCGTGCGGCTGCACGGCCAGCGAGGCGCATCAGCTGGTCGACTATGTCTTCGGCCGTCCGGTCGGCGAGCGCGTGCAGGAAGTCGGTGGCGTGATGGTCACGCTGGCCGCGCTGTGCCTGACCCAAGGCCTGGACATGCACGCCGCCGGCCAGACGGAGCTGGCCAGGATCTGGACGAAGGTCGAGGCGATCCGCGCCAAGCAGGCGGCTAAGCCGAAGCATTCGCCGCTGCCGGTTGCTGCGCCTCAGCCGATCATCGGGCGGCTAATGGATCAAATCTCGGCGCTGCCCGTGCTGTGGGGCCTGAACGAGCCAGGCGCACTGCTGCGCAACAGCGACGTGTTCCGCGTGCTGGCTGCTGCCGGCCGCGAGCACGCCACCATCGCAGCCACCCCGGCACCGCAGGCAGCCGCCAAAGATACCTGCGCCGAAATGCGCGCCCTGTGCAGCGCCTGTGGCGGCACGGGTGACGTGCACCGCGCTGACGGGGAATGGCTGGGCGAATGCACTTGCATCCACGCACTGTCGCAGCGCCAGGCTCTGCAAGCCGAAGGCAAGCACCCAGCGCCGTGCGCTCGCGAGTGCGAGGCGCCAGCATTCCACAACCTGGCGCGAGAACGCGACGCTCGCATTGCGCAGCTGGAGGCCCAGCTCGCACGCCGCCGCGCCCTACTCTCGCCCGAAACGCAGCAGACAATCGCAGCCGCGCGCGCGGCTGGCCAGTCGATCACAGCGACGCCCGGCGGCCTGGTCTTCATGAATGACGGTGCCGAGCCGGGCAGCGGCGAACTGGACTGCCCTGCTTGCGGTGGTAGCGGGCACGCCGGCGACGTGGCGGCCGGGAGCGCGCAATGAACATGAGCGAAGTCGAGATGCGCCAGATTGCCGAAATGGTGTCGGCGCTGGACAAGGCCGCAGGCAAGAAGCCCGCCAGTTCTGCCGGGGAAATGAACAGGCAACAGATCTGCGCCGCTCTCGGCGTCAGCGAATCAACGATCCGCCGCCTTGAGCATGCCGGGCTGCCATATACACCGGTCGGTGCGCGCTCCAAGCGCTACGACCTTGAAGAATGCAAGAACTGGTTAAAGGAGAACAACCAATGTCCATCTGGGATGACAAAGAAGGTAGGAAGCACGTCGGCATCATGGTCGATGGCAAAAGAATTCACAGAAAGTTGCCGAAAGGTGCATCTACGCGTGATGCCAAGCTCGTAGAAGCCGAGCTGCTCAAAGCGGCAGAAAGGACGCCGTCGCAAAAACAAGTCACAATTCCAGGCGACCCTCCAATGACGGCAATATTGGCGATATACTTGGAGCACTCAAAGAGCTTGAAGAGCGCCGACACGTCAAAGTTCCACGTGGTGCGCCTTGGGCCATGGGCAGCGTTATATAAAGCAAGTCAGTCGCAGGAATTTGCGGATCACTTTATTCGCGATGCAAGTACAAAAGTAGAAAATCCGAAAACACGAATAATGGAATCGATTTATGCGCCGGCCACAATTAATAGATCGCTGGCGTGCGCAAAGAAAGGTTTGGCCTTGGCCTGGCGTCAGCGACTGATCCCGGAGAACTTCGGGTTGCGCATTGACAATGTTGAAGTAAATAACAACAGGGAGGTATTCTTAAGCATCAAGCAAGTCAGGCGACTATCGGAATTCTGTTCGCCCCGTGTGCAGGCAGCGATCTGGATTGCACTGCTTACTGGCGCCAGGCGCGGCGAGATATTCAAAATCCGGCCGCAGGATATCAAGCAGAACACTATCGAAATTCCATCCAGTCACACCAAGACGTCGCGCACACGCATTATTCCGATAATCCCTGCATTGCGGCCATGGTTGCCGTACTTGCCACTGACCATAACGCCAAGCGGCGTTAAATCATCCTGGCAACGCGCCAGGGTCAGGGCCGGTATGCATCATGTCAACTATCATGATTTGCGGCACTCGTGCGCCAGCATCATGCTCAGCCTTGGCGTTGACCTTTATACCATCAGCAAGATTCTCGGGCACAGCACCATACGCACCACGCAGCGATACGCTCATCTTCAGGTAGATGCCCAGCGCACCGCGCTCGACAAACTATCCAACCTTGTGCAAGTCGGATAAATTACACCCGAAAATTACACCCATAAAAAAAGCCGCCTATCGATGATTGGCGGCTTTTTCTAAGTGCTTGATACTAAAGCGAATTCTGGTGGGAAGTGCAAGTTTCGAACTTGCGACCCCTGCAGTGTGAATGCAGTGCTCTACCCCTGAGCTAACCTCCCGAAGCGAGGCGAATTATCGCATAAATGTTACGGCATCTGCAAGGGCTGGCAACAGGAAATTTAGCATGTCCCGCTTTTTTCTCAGGCAGCCGCTGGTGGCGCCAGGACGGCGGTCCAGATGCACTGGCCTTTAGCGGCCTTGTCGAGGCCGGCGATGGTGGCTTCGTGGGCGGCGAGCTCGTCGGCCGTGGCGAACTGGAAGATGACTTCGGCCAGGGGCACGATTTCCAGCACGGCGCCGTCGGCAGCCACTTCCACTTCTTCTTCCATGCTCAGGCTGTTTTGCCCCCGCGTCATGGCCAGGTAGACGTCGGCCAGCAATTCGGAGTCGAGCAGCGCGCCGTGCAGCTTGCGGTGGGCGTTCGACACGCCATAACGGTCGCACAGGGCGTCGAGCGAGTTGCGCTTGCCTGGATGCATTTCCTTCGCCTGCACCAGGGTATCGATCACGCCATGCACTTGCTCATGCACGGGCGGCAGGTTCAGGCGCTTGAATTCCGCGTTGAGGAAGCCGATATCGAACGGGGCGTTGTGAATGATCAGTTCGGCATCGGCGATAAACGCGCGGAATTCTTCTGCGATTTCCGCGAATTTCGGCTTGTCGCTGAGGAATTCCGTCGTCAATCCGTGGACGGCCAGCGCCCCCTCTTCCGAGTCGCGCTCGGGATTGATGTAATGGTGGAAATTATTCCCCGTCAACATGCGGTTGTTCAGTTCGACCGCCCCGATCTCCAGAATGCGGTCGCCCGTGCGCGGGTTCAGGCCGGTGGTTTCAGTATCAAGAACAATTTGACGCATGGCAGATTCAGTCGTAAAAGCAAAAAGCGAAGGGCACAGTATAGCAAACCTGCGCCCTTCGATTACGCCCTGCCCGCTGTTTCGCGACATGAATTTTTAACCATCAGGCGCGCACGGTTTCCACGCCCATATTGGCCAGTTGATCGGCCCGCTCGTTGCCTGGATGGCCATTATGGCCGCGCACCCAGCGCCATTCCACTTCATGCACGGCCTGGGCCGTATCGAGGGCCTGCCACAGGTCAACGTTCTTGACGGGCGCCTTGGCCGCCGTTTTCCAGCCGCGTGCCTTCCAGCCGTGGATCCATTCGCTGATGCCCTTCTGGACATACTGGCTATCGGTATACAACACTACCTGGCAGGGACGTTTGAGCGCCGTCAAGGCTTCGATCACGGCCTTCAATTCCATGCGGTTATTCGTCGTATTGAGTTCCCCGCCGTAAATTTCTTTCTTGGCGCCATCGGCCACCATCAACGCGCCCCAACCGCCCGTGCCGGGATTGCCCTTGCATGCGCCATCGGCGTAAATTTCAACCTTGTCTTCAAACTTAGCCATCTTGCTGTTCCCGCCTTTTATTCGTGACCGGTGCGCCTGCGGGCGCCGTCGCCGGTTTCTTGGTCCACGCCGGACCGATCAGACGCATCCCTTTGACGCGCTTGATCGCCTGCACTATATACACTGCGCCCAGATATGGCCACCAGCGCGCACCGGCCTTGTCCATGAAGGCGTTGCGGCGCAGCCATTTTTCTGTCCTGCAGGCGGGCGCGTAGCAGCCAAAATGGCTTTGGCTAACGCCCATGTTCAGCAATTTTAACCAGTCTTTCATGCGCGGCATAGAGATCAGCTCGCCTTCCTGCGGCAGGTAATGGCGCCCCGTGACCCTCCCCAGGCCCTGGCGCATGCCCCACAGGCTGGCGGGATTGAAGCCGCAGACGATGACGCGCCCCTCCGGTATCAGCACGCGTTCGACTTCGCGCAAGACCTGGTGTGGCTCGGCGGCAAATTCGAGTACGTGCGGCAAGACCACCAGATCCAGGCTTTGCGAGTCAAACGGCAGCTCGTCGAAGGCCGACACCAGGGTCAGGCGGCTCTCTTGCGGCGGGCGCGACGGCAGACGCGAATCGAGCAGCCATTTGTTCGGCATGCGGCTGGCCGCCAGCGCGTCGAGCTGGGGCAAGCCGATCTGCACGGCATTGAAACCGAAGATGTCGACGGTCAGGCTGTCGAGGCATTGCTGCTCCCAGGCACGCACGTACAGACCGGCCGGCGTCTGCAGCCAGCCGTCAAGCGCTATAATGGATTTTTCGGATGCCACACTGTCCATTCAGTTTTCTCTTTTGCTCATGACACATTCCCCTGAACACGCTTTATCGGTACTTGCCGTGCCCGCCTTTGCCGACAATTACCTGTGGCTGATCCATGACGGCCGCCACGCCGCCGTGGTCGACCCTGGCGATGCGATGGCCATCCTCGATGCCCTGCAAGCCCATCAGTTGACCCTGTCCGCCATTTTACTCACGCACCACCACGCCGACCACACGGGTGGCGTGCCTGAATTGTTGCAGCATTTCGCCGTGCCCGTCTTCGGCCCGCGCAATGAGGCTATCACAGCTATCACGGAACCGCTTGCCGAAGGCGATGTTGCCTATGTGGCCGAGCTGGGCTTGCAGATGACGGTCATCGACGTGCCCGGCCACACCAAGGGGCATATCGCCTATGTGCGCCAGCGCGACGAGCGCAGCGGCCCACCATGGCTGTTTTCCGGCGACACCCTGTTTGCCGGCGGCTGCGGCCGCCTGTTCGAAGGCACGCCGGGCCAGATGGCCGACTCACTGGGCAAGCTGGCCGCCCTGCCCGACGATACCGAGGTATTTTGCGCGCATGAGTACACCTTGTCCAATCTGCGCTTCGCCAACGCCGTCGAGCCGGGCAATCTGGCCTTGCAGGAACGCATCGCCATCGACACGGAAAGGCGCCAGCAAGGTTTATCGACCGTGCCGTCGACCATTGCCCTTGAGAAAGCCACGAATCCCTTCCTGCGCTACCGCGAACCGGCTATCTTGACCAGCCTGAAGGTGGAAGGCAAGCTGGCCGCCGGCGCCTCGCCCGTGGAAGCGTTCGCAGCCTTGCGGATGTGGAAGAATAATTTTTAAGCGGATCCTCCTGCAATAAAAAATCCCGGCAGATGCTTTGTGGCGTCGCCGGGATTTTTTCATGCTGCTACGTGATCAGGATCAGATTTCTTCGTACAGCGGCAAGGTCAGGAATTCAGCAAACGATTCCGACGTCGACATGTCCTCGAAAATCTGGCCGGCGCGTACATAGGTCGGGCCGTTGCCGCCTGGCGCATCGCGCTGCACCTTGGCCAGCTCCTCCGGAATCATGGCGCGCACCATCTCGGCCGTGACCTTGCGGCCATCTTCCAGCACACCCTTGCTGGAACGAATCCACTGCCACACTTGCGAACGGCTGATCTCGGCCGTGGCCGCGTCTTCCATCAGGTTGTGGATAGGCACGCAACCATTGCCGGCCAGCCAGCTGCCCAGGTAATGGATGCCCACGTTGATGTTGTAGCGCAAGCCCGCTTCCGTGATCGGCGCTTCCGGCTGAAAATTCAGCAAGTCCGACGCTTTCACGTCGATGTCGGGACGCTGTTTTTCGATCTGGTTCGGCTTGTCGCCCAGCACTTTCGTGAACTCGCCCATGGCCAGTTCCACCAGGCCCGGATGGGCAACCCAGCCGCCGTCGTAACCATCGGTGGCATCGCGCGCCTTGTCGTTGCGCACGCCGCCCATGGCGATGTCGTTCTTTTCCGGATCGTTCTTGATCGGGATCAAGGCCGCCATGCCGCCAATGGCCGGTGCGCCACGTTTATGACACGTTTTCAGCAACAGCAAGGCGTAGGCGCGCATGAATGGCGCCGTCATCGTGACTTTCGCGCGGTCGGCCAGGCAGAAATCCTTGTCCAGCTTGAATTTCTTGATGCACGAGAAGATGTAGTCCCAGCGGCCCGCGTTCAGGCCCGAGCTGTGTTCTTTCAGTTCGTACAGGATTTCATCCATTTCAAACGCGGCCAAAATGGTTTCGATCAGGACAGTCGCCTTGATCGTGCCCTGTGGCAAGTCCAATTCATTTTGCGTCATGACAAAAATATCGTTCCACAGGCGCGCTTCCAGGTGCGATTCCATCTTCGGCAGGTAGAAATATGGGCCGGCGCCACGTGCCAATTGTTCCTTGGCGTTATGAAACATGAACAGGGCGAAATCGAAAATGCCACCGGAAATGCGCTTGCCATCGACCAGCACGTGCTTTTCATCGAGGTGCCAGCCGCGCGGGCGCACGACGAGGGTGGCGATCTTGTCGTTCAGCTTGTACGACTTGCCATTTTGCTCCAGCGAAATCGTCTTGCGTACGGCGTCGAACATATTGATCTGACCCGTCAGCTGGTTATCCCAGTTCGGCGTGTTCGAATCCTCGAAGTCCGTCATGTAGCTGTCCGCGCCGGAATTAAACGCGTTGATGACCATCTTGCGCTCGACGGGACCGGTGATTTCCACGCGGCGGCATTCGAGCGCCTTCGGGATCGGCGCGATCTTCCAGTCGCCGTCGCGGATATGCGCGGTTTCTGGCAGGAAATCAGGACGCTCGCCCGCGTCGAGGCGCTTGGCCCGTTCCACGCGCACGGCCAGCAACTGCTGGCGGCGCGGCTCGAAGGCGCGCGTCAGCTTGGCCACCAGCGCCAGCGCTGCCGGCGTGAGTATCTGTTCGTAGCCGGGCTGGATTTCACCCGTGATTTGCATGCCTTCGGGAAGTGCAATCGTGTTCTGCGTCATGAAGTTCTCCGGTTTTTAATAAATATAAGCAAAGGTGATCTGGTGATCCAAGTATATGCTGAACGACTGCGCGGGCAAGCCGGACAAAGGCGTAAAAACACTCTGCCGGGTGGCGCGTTTGTTCTATAGTATTGCACTATAAGGCATGGAAACGAGATTAAAAATCACTTCATCTATGCGTTTTTATCACAAGTGATGGCATCGCGGGAGCACGGCATGGGGCAGTTCAGACAAATATCAACGTTCGTGGAAGTGGTGGCCAAGGGCAGCCTGTCGGCGGCCGCACGCGCAGAAGGCATCGCACCGGCCATGATAGGCCGGCGCCTCGATGCGCTGGAGCAGCGCCTGGGCGTCAAATTGCTGCAGCGCACGACGCGCAAGCTGGCGCTGACGAATGAAGGTGCGGCCTTCCTGGAAGACTGCCAGCGCATCCTGGGCGAACTGGAAGAGGCGGAAGCGGCCGTGGCCGAGCGCAGCGTGAAGGCCAGCGGCCATTTGCTCATTTCCGCGCCGGCCGGCTTCGGGCGCCAGCACGTGGCGCCATTGATCCCCTCGTTCGTGGCCGAGCATCGCGACGTGACGGTGTCGCTGAACCTGAACGACCGCCTGGTCGACCTGATCGGCGAAGGCATCGACGTGGCCATCCGCATTGCCAGCCTGTCCGATTCCTCACTCGTGAGTACGAAACTGGCCGACAACCAGCGCGTGCTGGTCGGCTCGCCCGCTTACCTGAAACGGGCCGGCACGCCGCGCATCCCGGCCGATCTGGCGAAACATAATTGCCTGGCGATCAGCAGCGAAGGCAGCCAGCGGGGCTGGACCTTCCGCGAAAACGGCAAGAATGTGATTTTAAAGGTGGCCGGCAATATGGTCTGCAACGACGGCGAAGTGCTGCACGACTGGGCGCTGGCTGGCAAGGGACTGGCGTGGCGTTCGATGTGGGAAGTGGGCGCCGAGATCGGCTCGGGGCAGCTGGTGACAGTGCTGGACCAGTTTGCCGCGCCAGGCAACGATATTTATGCCGTGTTTGCCCAGCGCCGCCATTTGCCGCTGCGCATCCGGGCGTTCGTGGATTTTTTGCGGCATTCGTATGCCCAACCCGATTACTGGCGCGAACGGGCAATCTAGTCACTGCAGGCCGGACTGGAAGAACGCAGCTTGGCGTAGGTCGGCTTAACGCAGCGTAAGCCGACACCTTCCGCCAATCTGCCAACGCCGTTTGTCGGCTTACGCGCAAGCGCCAAACCGACCACCCCTGACGCAAAGCGCCGGAAAGAGTCACGCAAGCCATGAAACACACCCATAACGCATGCAAAACCGGTGCCTCACAGAAATTCAGGCGAAAAAAAATCCTCGGAGACCGAGGATTTCTTTATTTCGTTTGATCCAGCGTATTAGATTGGCTGAATGTTCGAAGCTTGCTTGCCTTTAGGGCCAGCGGTCACTTCAAAAGAAACGCGTTGGTTCTCTTGCAGGGACTTGAAGCCGTTCGACTGGATAGCCGAGAAGTGAGCGAACAGATCTTCGCCGCCTTCATCAGGGGTAATAAAGCCGAAACCCTTCGAATCATTGAACCATTTTACGATGCCAGTTGCCATTACAATTTCCTATTTCAGTTAAGTTGGGCTTGCGCCCGTTATATCGTTTGAAGCAAGAAAGAAATGACAGACTAACTGCACTACTACCTCGAATCCAACGATGTCCAATTATACCAACAAAACTGAGAAAAACCATTCTTTCGCAAAATAAACTTGCAAACACTACTTTAATAGCAAAATCCCCGTCTTGCGGCGCCCTGACCCAGCGGCATGGAGACACTATATCCTAATCTGCGACGCGGGTGCTTTGCGTTGCATCAAATGAATCATTGCAACCACATCCCTATGGCGCACTCACTCACGCGCTGAAATGGGTGGCCCCCGCATCGCGTGCGGCCCAATGCAGCAGCGCCTCCACTTGCGCCCGCACGGCGTGCCATTCCGCCACCGCCTGCGCAGGCGCATTGAGCATGGCACGCACCTGTTGTTCGATGCGCCGGCATTCCTGCCCCAGCGCAGCGAAACCGAAGGTGGCGGCCGAGCCGGCTACCGCGTGCAGCGCGCGGTGCAGTTCCGTCAACGGTTCCAAACGGGGGCCTTCGCTGTCGCAGCGGCCGCTTGCCTGCGTGATCGCTTGCATCAGGACTGGCACGCCAGCCGCATATTTTTCGTTCAGGGCGCGCAAACGCGCGCGAAAATCCGGGTCGATCAAGGTTGCCATCGTCATACTCGCCTGAAGTGGCTTACTTGGTGCCGAAGATGCGGTCGCCGGCATCACCCAGGCCCGGCACGATGTAAGCGTGGTCGTCCAGGTGCGAATCGAGCGAGGCGCAGAACATCTTGACATTCGGGTGCGCGTTCTGGAACACGGTCACGCCTTCGGGTGCAGCCACCAGTGCCAGGAAGATGATCTGCTCGTCCGTCACGCCCCGCTTCTTCAGCACATCGACGGCGTACACGGCCGAATTACCGGTCGCTACCATCGGGTCGCACAGGATGAAGGTGCGTTCATTCAAGTCCGGCAGGCGCACCAGGTATTCCACCGGCATGTGGGTGGTCGGATCGCGGTACACGCCGATGTGGCCCACGCGCGCCGATGGCACCAGGTTCAGCAAGCCATCGCTCATGCCGATGCCGGCGCGCAGGATGGGGACGATGGCCAGTTTCTTGCCAGCAATGACGGGCGCGTCGATAGTGACCAGCGGGGTCTTGATTTCGCGCGTGGTCAGCGGCAAGTCGCGCGTGATTTCATAGCCCATCAGCAAGGTGATTTCCTTGAGCAATTCACGGAAGGTGCGCGTCGACGTATCGTGCTCGCGCATGTGGCTCAGCTTGTGCTGGATCAAAGGGTGATCGGTAATGAACAAATTCGGGAAGCGTGGATCTTGTTTCATATTGTTGTTCTTTCTCTGCTCTCTGGCGCGGCGGCAAGTCTGGGCCGCAGGCGCGCTGTGTGTCGATAAAATGATGGATAGCCGCATTATCCCCGCCCACAGCCCGCCTGTGGCCGGAATTTTCGAAATAATCGGATTTATCGGGGTCAGTATTCGCGCAGTGCGCGCGCCAGGATGGCCGCGCAATCGGTACCCGCCGGCAAGCGGCCATACGCGCCGCCCGGCGCTTGCACCAGCCGCGACTGCAGGAATGCCTGCGCGATGAAGGGCGGTGCATGGCGCAGCAGCAGTCCCGCCTGCACGGCCAGCACGATGCACTCGGATAATTGCCTGGCGCCGAATTCATCCGTCTGCGGCCCGTCCAGCTCGGTCAGCAGGCGCGTCCGGTACTCAACAAAGGCGGCGTCAGCATCGCCGGCCAGCGCCAGCTCGGCCGCCAGGGCGTCGCGCGCGGCGGGCGACTTGCCGAAGGCGCGCAAGACGTCGAGGCACATGACGTTGCCCGCGCCTTCCCAGATCGAGTTGACTGGCAGCTCGCGGTACAGGCGTGCCAGCGGCGCGTCTTCCACATAGCCGGTGCCGCCCAGCACTTCCATGGCTTCCGCGCCGAAACCGGGACCACGCTTGCAAATCCAGTACTTGCCGGCCGGCGTCAGCACGCGCGCCAGCATGGCTTGCTGCACATCCTCCTTTTCATCGAAACAGCGTGCCAGGCGCAGCGCAAAGGCCGTGGCGGCTTCCGATTCGAGCGCCAGGTCGGCCAGCACGTTTTGCATCAGGGGCTGCTCGACCAGCGGCTTGCCGAACACGGCCCGCTGGCGCGCATGGTGCAGCGCCTGCGTCAAGGCGGCGCGCATGATGCCGGTGCTGCCCAGCACGCAATCGAGACGCGTATGGCTGGCCATTTCCAGGATGGTGGGAATGCCCCGCCCCGGCTGGCCCACCAGCCAGCCATAGGCGTTGGTGAATTCCACTTCCGACGAGGCATTCGAGCGGTTGCCCAGCTTATCTTTCAGGCGCTGCACGCGGATGGCATTGCGGTTGCCGTCGGGCAGGTAGCGGGGCAGGAAAAAACACGACAATCCGCCCTCCTGCGCCTGCGCCAGGATCAGATGGGCGTCGCATTGCGGCGCCGAAAAAAACCATTTGTGGCCGACGATGCGCCAGGCGCCGTCGGCCTCGTCGCCGAACAGGGCCAGCGCCTCGTCCGGCGGCACGGGCATCGCGCGCGTGGTGTTGCTGCGCACGTCCGAGCCGCCCTGCTTTTCCGTCATGCCCATGCCGACCAGGGCGCCGCGCTTCTGTTCCACGGGCAAGGAGCGGGGATCGTATTCGCGCGACAGTATTTTCGACAGCCAGCGGGCGGCGATTTGCGGCAGCTCAAGGGCCTGGCGCAAGGCCGGCACCGAGGCATACGTCATCGTCACGGGACACTGCGTGCCGTTTTCCACCTGTCCCACTAATAGATAGGCGGCCGCGCGCGCCACCTGGGCGCCAGGACCGGGCGACGCCCAGGGCGAGGCGTGCACACCGGCGCCCACGAGGATGGCCATCAGTTCATGCCAAGCCGGATGGAACTGCACTTCGTCGATGCGGCGCCCGGCCCGGTCGAACTGCTGCAGTTCGGGCGTGTGGATATTGGCCAGGCGCGCCAGCGCATACGTCTCGGCGCGGCCCAGCTTTTCGCCCAGAGCGTCGAGTTCCTGCAGCGCTGCACCGCCGCCCTCGCGCAGCAGCGCTTCGATCAGCGCCGGGTCGCAGGCGAACAGATTGACGTTTTCAAAGGGCGTGGCCTGGTTGAAAACTTCATGCGTGTCAAAGGCATTCATGGGGTCTCCCGCGATTTGTTATCATGGCGCCCTTGCCGTCGCTGGCGCACCGTCAACACCGTCTGCCAGCCAGACTAGCGCAAAGCGCATGGCAGGGCAAGCGCGCTACCGAAAGCCGGCGCGGCAGAAAGTTTCCACTGGGAACGAAAATGCCTGCGGGTGTCGCGCACGATGATTTTTTTCATGGAAGGCAGGAATATTTACAAAACCTGAAGCAATGTTGCTCTATTTCATGTAATCGAATGCTTTTCAATGATACATTTCGTGTGGATCGCGTTCCAATAGCCGCCCTCTGGCTGCTATGGCGCGCGTAGCGCACGATGCACTCTTTCCGTTGGCGCCCTGCCCTGCAGCGAGCGCTGGCACTGATAAAAAAAAGGTAAAAGCCAGCACGATGTTTTCCAGTACCCCATCCGCCGCCCACCGCGAGGCACGCCACGAGTTGGACAACCTCATGGAAGAGGCAGGCGACGTCGTGTTCCGGCTCGATACGGACGGCCTGATCCTGTTCGCCAGCAAGCGCGCAGCCGCCCTGTTCGGCGCGCCATCGGGCCTGGCCGGCCACTTGCTGCTGCCGCTGGCCGCCGAAGCGTCGCGCGCGGCGCTGCAGGCGACGCTGGAAGATTCCCTGGCCGAGCCGGGCCGCCTGGAAGTGCGCCTGCAAACGCCGGACCAGGAGATCTGGTTCGAGCTGCGCCTGTCTTCTTATATGAACGGGGACGGCATCGCCGAATTGCTGGTGGTCGGGCGCGACACCTCGGCCCAGCACAACACGGAAGAACGCCTGCGCCACATGGCCACGCACGATGCGCTGACCGGCCTGCCGAACCGCCTGCTGCTGTCGGACCGCATCCGCATGGTCATCGCCCAGGCGGCGCGTTCGGGCCAGGGTTTTTCCGTGGCCACCATCGGCCTCGATGGTTTTAAAAAGGTCAACGATGGCCTGGGCCACCCCGTCGGCGACGCCGTGCTGCGCCTGGCCGCCGCGCGCCTGCGCAAGACCTTGCGCGACAGCGATACCCTGGCGCGCGTGGGCGGCGATGAATTCGTCGCCGTACTGCCCGGCAGCGCGACCGATGCGCAAATCAAGCTGGTAACGGGCCGCCTGCTGGCCACCCTGCAGGCGCCGTTCGAAGTCGATGGCCACACGATCTACGTGGGGGCGTCCGTGGGTGTATCGATCTATCCGCTACACGCGGAAGATGAAGTGCGCCTGGTGGCGCTGGCCGATGCGGCCATGTCGCGCGCCAAGGAAACGGGCAAGGCCCGCTGCCTGGTCTACAGCCCGCGCCTGAATGGCCCGTCGGAACACGATATCTCGCTGGAAGCGGCCATGTTCCACGCCGTGCGCGAAGGCGAATTCCTGCTGTTCTACCAGCCCATCGTCGATGCGCACACGCGGCAAATCCAGGGGTTCGAAACCCTGATGCGCTGGAAGCACCCGACCCTGGGCCTGGTGCCGCCCGTGCGCTTCATCCCGATCGCCGAAGCCAATGGCCTGATCAACCTGCTGGGCGCCTGGGCGCTGAAGGCGGCCTGCGTGCAGCTCAAGCAGTTCCAGGAAGTGGCCAAGCGGCCACTGTACATCTCCGTCAACATCAGCCCGCGCCAGTTCCGCAACGACAAATTCCTCGACGTGCTCGATGACGCCATCGCGTTTTCGGGACTCTCCGGCGAACACCTGGTGCTGGAAATTACGGAAGGCACCCTGATGATCGACCCCGTGCATGCGGAAACCATCCTCGTCAAGATGACGGAGCGCCGCGCGCGCATTGCCATCGACGATTTCGGCACCGGCTATTCCTCGCTCGCGTATCTGAAGCGCTTCCCCATTTCCGTACTGAAGATCGACCGCACCTTCATCAAGGACTTGCCCGAATCGAGCAAGGATGCGGCCATTTGCAACACGATTCTCGACCTGGCCAAGCATTTGAACCTGTCCGTGGTGGCCGAAGGCGTGGAAACGGAGGAGCAGATGCACTTCATGGAGTCGCGCGGCTGCCAGTATGTGCAAGGCTATTTGACGGGCAAACCGATGCCGGCCCATGCCGCGCTATCGGCCTTGAGCGAAAAAACCTATGCGGCGCTGGTGCCCACGCCGTCTGTCTATGAACAGCGCGGAGGGGTGCAATGAAGCCAGGTCATTTCACGGTACCGACACAGCTCGGCAAAAACACCCTGGACCTGCTGTGGGCGCGCACACGCCAGCAGGGCGACATGCCCGGCTTCGCCAAAGCCATCAGCGCCATCCTGGGCGCCATGCGCGGCGAGGATGACCACGAATTCGACATCACGCAAACGGTGCTGTCCGACCCTGTCCTCACGCACAAGGTACTGAGACTGGCCAACAGCGGCATGTACTCGGCCTTCGGCCAGAGGGTCAACACGGTCTCGAAGGCCGTGCTGGTGCTGGGCATCGACGCCATCGGCCATCTGGCGCTGGGACTGAAACTGATCGAGGAGCTGTCGCAGGCGTCGCCCGACTCCGTCAGCGCCCACGTGGAAATGGAAAAGGCCGTGCTGGCCGGGATGGTGGCGCAGCAGGTGGCCACCAGCGCCGGCAGCTTGCAAGCGGAGCAAGCCGTCGTCTGCTCCATGCTGCACACGCTGGGCCGCATGATGGTGACGTTCTACATGACGGACTTCTGGGCGCGCATGCAGGCGCACGCGGGTCCGGGCAACGAGGCGGCCGCCGCGCGCGAAATCCTCGGCCTGTCGCTGCCGGAAGTGGGCTATGCCACGGCTGCCCACTGGGGCTTGCCGCAGCACCTGATCAACGGCATGCGTCCGATGGACCCGTCGCCCGACAACGCGCCCGTCAACGGCGCCGACTGGATGGCGGGCCTGTCGACCATGGCGGCGCGCTGCGCCGACTCGCTGTGGCATGACGATGCGGCCGGTGCGGCGCAGGTGCATGCACTGATCGACGACTATGCGGGCACCCTGGGCATCACGGCCCCCGACCTGGTGGCGGCGGTAGACAAGGCCAAGGCGATGGCGGCCGCCGACCTGTCGATCGCGCCGCTATCAAAACCGGCCGAACGGCGCGCGCGCCAGCTGGCCTCGACGCGCATGCGCGCCGAAGGCAATCGCGTCCTGATCGGCGGCCTGGCAGACCTGCGCGGCGCCATCGGCAGCGCCAACCCGGGCCAGATGGTCTCGATGGCGCTCGAAACGCTGCACCAGGGCTTTGATTTTTCGCGCTCGGTGGCGTTCGTGCGCAACCACAGGGATCATTTGTACTCGGCACGCATCAGCATGGGCGAAGGCATGGCCGATCTGCAGGACTTGATGGTATTTGGCGATGCGTATGAGCCGAACGTGTTCCACGCGGCCCTCAATAGCGACCGTGTGATCTTCATCGACAATGCGCGCGACCCGAAATTTGCCGCCAAGCTGCCGCAATGGTGGAAAGCCACGCTGTCGGAAGCGCGCAGCTTCGTCGTGCTACCCCTGTCGGCCAACGGCCACCCTACGGGATTCTTGTACGGCGACTGGGACGACAGCTTCCCGCCGATTCAATTAAACCAGACGGAATTCAACCTGATCAACGATATCCGGGCGTTATTGGTGCAGTCGGTGGAGATGCGCCACCAATTAGAACTGGTGGCCAATAAAGTGGCGTGATGGAGGTACTGCGGGATTCGCGTGGCGCTGCCACGCGAATCCCGCATACACTGATTACTTCAACTTCGGCGTAGAAACAGACACATCGCCGCATTGTGCGCGGTGCATCAGGGCGTGGTCAATCAGCACCAGCGCCAGCATGGCTTCGGCGATCGGCGTGGCGCGGATGCCCACGCAGGGGTCGTGGCGGCCGAAGGTTTCCACCATCACGGGATTGCCCTCTTTATCGATCGAGCGGCGCGGCGTGCGGATCGACGAAGTCGGCTTGATGGCGATCGACACACTGATATCCTGCCCCGTCGAGATGCCGCCCAGTACGCCACCGGCGTTATTGCCGATAAAGCCTTCCGGCGTCAGCTCGTCGCCGTGCTGGGAACCCTTTTGCGCCACGGAGTCGAAGCCGGCGCCGATTTCCACGCCCTTGACGGCATTGATGCCCATCATGGCGTAAGCGATGTCGGCGTCGAGCTTGTCGTAGATGGGCTGGCCCAGTCCGACCGGCACGTTTTGCGCAATCACGTCGATGCGCGCACCGATGGAATCGCCATCGCGGCGCAATTGATCCATGGCCTCTTCCATGCGCGCGATCAGGTCCGCGTCGCCGCTGGCGGCAAAGAAGGGGTTCGCATGCACGTGTTCCCAGGACTGGAATGGCACGGGGATGTCACCCAGCTGGCTCATGCAGCCCTTGAAGGTGGTGCCGTACTGCTGCAGCAGCCACTTCTTGGCGATGGCCGCCGCACCCACCACGGGCGCCGTCAGGCGCGCCGAGGAACGTCCGCCGCCGCGCGGGTCGCGCACGCCGTATTTATGCCAGTAGGTGTAGTCGGCGTGGCCGGGGCGGAAGCTTTCCGCGATATTGCCGTAATCCTTGCTGCGCTGGTCTTCATTGCGGATCAGCAGCGCGATGGGCGTACCCGTCGTCACGCCCTGGTACACGCCCGAGAGAATTTCCACCGTATCCGATTCCTGGCGCTGCGTCACATGGCGCGAAGTGCCCGGCTTGCGGCGGTCCAGCTCGGGCTGGATATCGGCTTCCGACAGGACCAATCCCGGCGGACAGCCATCGATCACGCAGCCGATGGCCGGTCCATGCGATTCGCCGAAAGTGGTAACAGTAAACAGTTTGCCAAAAGAATTGCCGGACATAGTAGGAAGTGTGAAAGACTGGAAAACTCAATTCTACCAGCCTGCGGGGCATGCCATGCCGCTAATGCCGCAGCAAGGCCCGATATTCCCCGCGCTTATCACCATTTTTAACTCCCGCGTATTTTTTCATATAAAAAATACCAAATAAGAGTTGCAATCATGCAATACAAGAAATATTGCTCCGCAGAATAGACTTAAAAAAACATTTTGCTTATTAAATAGCTATATACTTGGATCAAAGCGCGCGATACGATACTGGTTACCAAACCAGATTTAGGCTGCGCCGAGAGCACGTCAAAAAATGCCCAGGGCTAGGCGTCGTTGCCGAAGACAGTACGCGAGTACGGCGAGGCAACGCAACAACGCCATGGGCTTTTTGTGATGCGCTCGTAAAAATATCGAGTCATCCTGGAGAAGCCATACATGCCCGCACCGATCATCCCCCTTGACGCCAACAAGGACGATCACGACGACCTGGTATTCCTCGATGAGCAACCAGCACCGCCGCTGGCCGTCGCACCGCGCAGCGTCTGGCGGGTGATGATCATCGACGACGATGAAGACGTCCACTCCACCACCACTTTCGCCCTGGGCAACCTGGAAATGCAGCACCGCCCGCTGGAATTCGTGCATGCGTATTCGGCCGGCCAGGCGCGCGAACTGCTCAAGCATGAAGATGACATCGCCGTCATCCTGCTCGACGTGGTGATGGAACAGGATGACGCGGGCCTGCACCTGGTGCGCTACATCCGCGAAACCTTGAAGATGACGGACGTGCGCATCATCCTGCGCACGGGCCAGCCCGGCTATGCGCCGGAAATCGACGCCATCCGCGATTTCGACATCAACGATTACAAGACCAAGTCCGAACTGACGCGCATCAAGCTGTTTACCACGGTGACGGCAGCCATCCGCTCGTACGAGCAGATACGTTCGATCAGCAACAGCCGGCGCGGCCTGGACCGGATCGTCCACGCCAGCACGCAGCTGATGGCGCTGCACGGCGTGCAAAACTTCTCGGCCGGCGTGCTGGCGCAAATCGCCGACCTGCTGGGCATCCGCGCCGACGGCGTGCTGTGCGTGCAGGACTTGCAGGACAGCGGCGCCAGGGAGTTGCTCGTCTCGGCCTGCACGGGCAGCTTTTCCAGCCTGCCGCACATCGCCCTGTGCGGCCTGCAAAACCCCCGCGTGATGGCGGCCATCGAGCACACACTGGCGCAGCGGCGCAATGTGTACGCGCACGACTACGCCACCCTGTACTTCGCGGGCAAGACCAGCCGTGACGCGGCCGCCTATCTGATCCTGCCACGCCCCCTCACCGCCATCGATGAAAGCCTGCTGGAAGTGTTTTGCAGCAACGTCGCCGTGGGCCTGGACAACGTCGAACTGGTATCGCACCTGCACAATGCCGCCTTCTACGACCAGTTGTCGAAGCTGCCCAACCGCACGCGCCTGGTGGAAATCCTCGACGCCGCCCTGGCCGGCCCCGCGCGCGACGACGCCACCCTGGCGCTGGTCGACCTCGACCACTTTGCCGAGACCAACGACGCGCTGGGGCACCAGTTCGGCGACACCCTGCTGGTCGCCGTGGCGGGCCGCTTGCAAACCCAGCTGGGGCCGCAGTTGACGGTGGCGCGCCTGGGCGGCGACATCTTTTGCGTGCTGGGCGACTCGTCGCAAGTCAATCCGGCCAACATCCTGGCCCTGTTCCAGGCACCTTTCAGCATCGATGGCCAGGATGTGCAACTGTCCGCCACCCTGGGCCTGGTGCGGCTGGGCGAACATGCGGGCACGGGCGCCGATGCACTGAAGGATGCCGATATCGCCTTGAAACGGGCGAAAAGCCAGCAGCGCGCCGGACACTTCTATTTCTCGCGCAGCATGGGCATTGAAATCCGCGAACGGGTGCGCATGATGCACGCGCTGCGCACGGCCTTCAGCCAGGACCAGCTGTTTGTCGTCTACCAGCCGCAGATCGACCTGACCACGCGCCGCCCCGTGGGCGCCGAAGCGCTGCTGCGCTGGCAGACGCCGGACGGCAAGTTCATCTCACCCGACCGCTTCATCCCGATTGCCGAATATTCGGGCATCATCATCGACCTGGGCGAATGGGTGCTGCGCACGGCTTGCCGGGAACTGGTGCTGCTGCGCGAGCAGGGCCACCGCAACTTCGTCATGTCCGTCAACGTGTCGCAAGTACAGTTCCGCCACCCCCTGTTTTTGGAAATGCTGCGCGCGGCGCTGGAAGAGACGCAGGCGCCACCCGAGTTCATCGAGCTGGAAATCACGGAATCGATGGCCATGGAAGAACCGGACATGCTGATCAAGATGTTGTGGCAGATCAAGCAGACGGGCGTCAGCATCGCCATCGACGATTTCGGCACGGGCTTCTCCTCGCTGTCGTACCTGCAGCGCCTGCAGGTCGACCGCCTGAAAATCGACCGTGCCTTCGTCACCGAGATCACGGGCTCCGCGCGCGGCAGCAGCATCGCCGAAATGGTCATCCAGCTGGGCCGCAACCTGGGCCTCGCCGTGATCGCCGAAGGGGTGGAAGACGAGCGCCAGGCGCAGATACTGCAGGCGCTGGGCTGCCCGATGGCGCAAGGTTTCCTGTTTGCCCGCCCCATGACGGCCACGGCGCTGGGCACCTGGCTGAACAACGAGGCGCTGCAGGGCGCCGCATAGGCGCCACCTTGAATTGACAATGTAAAACGCCGGCAGTTGCCGGCGTTGTTATTACTGCATTGCGATCACTTAGTCAGTCGTTTCAGCCGGCCAGTCGCGAATATACGCCTTGAGCATCTGGTTTTCAAAGCTTTGCGCTTCGAGCACGGCGCGTGCCACGTCGTAGAAGGAGATGACGCCCAGCAAGGTCTTGGCATTCATGACAGGCAGGTAGCGCGCATGTTTTTCCAGCATGATGCGGCGCACTTCGTTCACTTCCGTATCGGGCGTGACGGTGATCGGGTGGTCGTCCATGTGCTTGCGCACGGTGCCGCCGCCGATCTGGCCCGCGTTTTCATGCAGCGCGTTCAGCACTTCGCGGAAGGTCAGCATGCCGACCAGGTCGCCAAATTCCATGACCACCAGCGAACCGATGTCTTTTTCGGCCATGGTATTGGCCGCGTCAAGCAGGGGCTGGTCAGGCGTGACCGTGTAGAGGATATTGCCCTTGACTTGGAGAATTTCAGATACTTTCATATTGGCCGTCCTGTCCGCGTGATTGGTATTTTAGTTATTCTAGCCCTTACTGCGACTGTAGCCTAAGCCTGCGGAAAAATCCAGCCTTGCGCGCAATCAAATCGAAGGGGATTGCGCGCAACTTTTCGTCATGCCCGCCGGCGAAACCAGCCAGCGATCGACAAGCGCTGGCGCGCCGTCGGCAATACCTCGTGCAACATCTCGCCCGACAGGAACATGGCCATGCGCCCTGCTTCGGGCGCGATATCCACGTGGTCGCCGTCCTGCGGGTGCAAACGCAGCGCGCCGCCGTGTTCGGGCAGCCAGCCGTCGTTCAGGTACAGCACGACGGACACGGTGCGCTTGTCGTCGTCGCGGAAACGGTCCAGATGGGGCCGGTAAAAAGCGCCCGACGCGTACAGGGCGAAATGGCTTTCGTACTCGTCCAGCCCCAGGAACAGTTCGCGGTTGAGTACCTGGCGCAATGCTTCCATGCGTTCCAGATAGCGGTCGCATGCCTCTGAACGGCCCGCTTCCAGCCATGCGATATGGTCGCCGCGGATATCCGGCTGCAGCAGGGGCGCATGGCCGCTGCCCACGCCGGCGCCTTTCATCTTGCCGCTGAGCATGGATTGCACGCATTCGGCGGCCAGTTGGCGGCTGAGTTCAGGAGAAATGAAATGCTCTTGCATGTGCCAGCCTGCGCGGCACAGGCCGTCGACGATAGAGGGTCCGGGCACGGCAAGGGAGCCGTCGAACGATATTGCGGGCATAGAATCTTTCCTGGTGGACATGCATGAGAGTGCGCCTGAAGCCCAGGATTTCGTTCGTTTGCAGCCGCTTCCTGGCGGTGCGGCGCACGCGCGAAGGTTGAACAGCCCGAATATCACTGACACGGCATCGTACCACCGCCACGCGGAGCCGGTCGCTTTTTTCGACTTCAAGTGACACGCGCCGCCCGCCAGCACGGCGCCATGCGCCCTGCACGCGCACCCTTTTGCTCAGCCGTAAATCAGCTTATGATCTTGCCACTATAAAACTTGGCGGAGACACCATGAGCGGCCCGAAATACCCCGGTTTCGATACTTTATCCCTGCATGCGGGCGCGACGCCCGACCCGGCTACGGGCGCGCGCGCCACGCCCATCCATTTCACGTCCTCGTTTGCCTTCAAGAGTTCGGAGCACGCGGCCTCGCTGTTCAACATGGAACGGGCCGGCCACGTGTACTCGCGCATCTCGAATCCCACCAACGCCGTGCTGGAAGAGCGCATCGCCGCGCTCGAAGGGGGCGTGGCCGGCATCGCCACGGCCAGCGGCCAGGCCGCCATGCACCTTGGTTTATGTACCATCGCCGGCGCCGGCTCGCACATCGTCGCTTCGCGCGCCCTGTACGGCGGCTCGCACAACCTGTTGGCCTACACCTTGAAACGCTTCGGCATCGAGACGACCTTTGTCGACCCGCGCGATGCGGATGCCTGGCGCGCCGCCATCCGCCCCACTACCCGCGTGCTGTTTGCGGAAACCCTGGGCAATCCAGGCCTCGACGTGCTCGATATCCCGACGATTGCCGCCCTGGCGCACGAGCACCATCTGCCCCTGATGCTCGATTCGACGTTTACCACGCCCTACCTGCTGCGCCCCTTCGAGCATGGCGCCGACCTGGTGTTCCACTCGGCCACCAAGTTCCTGTGCGGGCACGGCACGGCCATCGGCGGCTTGCTGGTCGACGGCGGCACCTTCGACTGGCAAGCGGCGTACGACAAGACGGGCCGTTTCGCCGAACTGTGCGAACCGTATGACGGCTTTCACGGCATGGTCTTCGCCGAGGAATCGACGGTGGCGCCATTCGCCCTGCGCGCGCGGCGCGAAGGCTTGCGCGATTTCGGCGCCGTCATGAGCCCGCACAATGCCTTCGCCATCCTGCAGGGCATCGAAACCCTGGGCCTGCGCATGGACCGCCACGTGGCCAACACGCGCAAGGTGATCGACTTCCTGCTGGCCAATCCGGCCGTGGAATCCGTGTCCTACCCTGAACTGCCGTCGCATCCCGACTACGAACTGGCGAAAACCCTGCTGCCGAAAGGCGCGGGCGGCGTGTTCACCTTCCGGCTGCGCGGCGACCGCGCGGCGGGCCAGCGCTTTGTCGACAGCCTCAAGATATTCTCGCACCTGGCCAATGTGGGCGACGCCAAGTCGCTCGTCATCCACCCCGCCTCCACCACGCACTTCCGCGTGCCAGACGATCAACTGGCGCAATCGGGCATCACGCAGGGCACCATGCGCTTATCGGTGGGCCTGGAAGACGCGGACGATTTGATTGAAGACCTGGCCCGCGGCCTGAAATTGTCGCAGAAAGGCGCCTGACATGTTATTCACCATCGAGAACACCACGGCCTACTGCTACACGGGCGGCAAACCATTCAACCCGAGCCAGCCGACGGCCGTCTTCATCCATGGCGCGCAGAACGACCACTCCGTGTGGGCCCTGCAGACGCGCTATTTCGCCCACCACGGCTGGAACGTGCTGGCCGTCGACTTGCCGGGCCATGGCCGCAGCCCGGGCGCGGCGAAAACCAGCGTCGAAGAGCTGGCGCGCTGGATACTGGCCGTGCTGGACGCGGCTGGCGCGGCCAAGGCCATGCTGATCGGCCACAGCATGGGTTCATTGATCGCGCTGGAAGCGGCATTCCTGGCGCCCGGGAGGATCAGCCACCTGGCCATGCTGGGTTCCACCTACCCGATGAAAGTCTCGCCCGCGCTGCTGGAAACTTCGCTCAAAGACGAACAGGCGGCCATCGACATGGTCAATATCTGGTCGCACTCGTCGATCGCGCAAAAGCCGTCGTTCCCCGGCCCCGGCTTCTATGCCATGGGCGGCGCGCGGCGCTTGAAACAGCGCATCGCCTCCCTCAACCCCGATCACGTGTTTCATACGGATTTTTTCGCCTGCAATGCCTATGCGAACGGCGAAATTGCCGCAGCTTCGGTACACTGCCCCACTTTATTCATTTTTGGCGCGCGCGACATGATGACGCCGCCCAAATCGACCAGGCTGCTGACGTCCACCATCGCGCATGGCACGGTGGTGCAGGTCGACAGCGGGCACGAATTGATGGCCGAGCAGCCCGACGCCGTGCTCGACGCGCTGTTTGCGTTTGCGCAAAGCACGCCGGCATGACGCCATGCCACGCACACTTTATTAGGATAGATAGATGATGTTGTTAAATACCCTGCTCGATGAATTGACTGGCCGAGACAGCGGCACGGAAGATGAGCGGTACGAACGCTATAAATGGCTGGAACAGCTGCGCTTCACCAACCCGCAGGCGGCCGAAGGCGGCTCCATGGCCGGCATTCCGTACTACCAATGGTGCCGGCTGCCGCAGGCGCTCAGCGTGGCGGGCCAGCACACGGACTTGCTGGTCGGTACCACAAGCGCCCAGTACCTGGTCTTCGAGGGCCGCCACGCGGCAGCTTTCGGTGCCGAACTGGGCCTGCAATACGATGCCAACAACCGCATCGACCGCCCCGGTGGCCTCGATGAACTGCTCGAGGCCTATGAAGAGCAGCCGGACGGCAGCTGGGCCACCCTGCCGAATGAACCGCCAGCGCCACCGCAAGCCGGCTGGGACGACGTGTACTTCCGCGTGCGCGACCTGAGCGACGGCAGGGCCATCCAGAGCGTGACTACCATTGCCTACGAGAGCAGCCGCTTCCCTGGCTACACCCTGCTGGGCACGACCATGGTGGGTGTCGGCGCCATCGCCCACGACGACGAGACGGCGCAGTATATGCAGCAAATCTTCGCCGATTGGGCCATCCAGCGCGAATGCGCCGATACCTGTCTGCCAGCATCCGCACCCTGGCCCCATACACCGCGCCAGACGCCGCCCGGCCCTTTCGACTTTAGCCGCAACCTCGCTTACCTTGACGCCCTGCTGGCCGCCTATGGACGCGCGCAGGCGCAAGCGGAAGTCGATGGCGGCGATGATGCCTACTGGGCTTGCGCCGCCGCCAGCACGGCCTACCAGGTATTCTCGCTGCGCTACACGGCAGGCTTGCCCTTGCCGGAGGTGGAAACGGCGCTAGAAACGGCCATCGCCGCCTGCGAAACGGCGCGCGCAACCCTGGCTGCGGCCTACGATGACGACTCCTTGCCCGCCTTTGATTTCGAACAATTGACGGACTATGCGCGCACCCTACAGTTGCTGGGCGCGACCCTGCTGTTCGGTCGCCACGATCTCGCTGCCCGCCTGGCCGCCCTGCAGACGGCCTTCGATGGCGAAGATGGGGTGTACGAGGCCCTGCTGTCGACCATCGATCCACAGCGTCCCGCCGTCGACGAATGGTATTTCGCCGAGCCCTACTCAGCCCTGTTCGACTGCCTCGACGAAGCCGATCCCGCGCAGCAACTGGAACACCTGCGGCAATACCTGGCAAGCTGGCATGGCGCGTTGGTGCACGAAGACTGGTTCAACGGCCATTTGCGCGCGCACGGCCTGGGCGGCTATTACGGCCTGTGGGCCTTCGAGGCGGCCGCCGTGGCCAAGCATCTGGGCCTGGAGCGCAGCGCGCTGGCGCACTGGGTCATGCCGCCATCGCCCTGAATACCCCCGTTCACTTTTAAATAAATATCAATGATCAATACCGCAGCCCTGTTCAGCACCACCTTCCTGCCCGGCCAGGACGGTTTCGACACCGAGACCATCACGGGCCTGGCCGAATGGCGGCTGGACATGCCCATGCTGTTCAAGCTGCTCATCGGCGCCGGCACGCAAGCCGTCGCCTGGCCCATCTACGACGACGGCGAAGACTGTCCCTGCGTGCTGGCCGCGCCAATGCTCCAGGCGCAAGCCAGCTGGCAAGCCCTGTCCGCCCTGATGGACTGGCCGCGCGACGCGGCCGCCATCGTCGCGCGCAGCGCCATCAGCGCCCTGCTGACCGGCGGCCAGGCGTGGCTGATTCTCGATTGCGTGCAGCTGATCGCGCACGATATCGACACGCCGGAATACGCTGTCGCGCTCGAGGCCCTGCGCGCCGAAGCGCAAGCCTTGCACGCTGCCCTGCTACGTGGCGACAAGGAAGCCCTGGCGCCTCTGCTGGCCGCCGGTTCTGCAGCGCCCGCCACCGGCTACTGGTCCGCCACGGCCGCCGCGCAGCTGGCCGATGTCGAGGAACTCGGCGCGGACGAACTGCCTTTCCTGCAAGACCTGGAAGTAGTGAGATGGGAGGAGGACGCGCTGTGCTATGAGGTGCGCACCGCCGGCGAACCGGCCGTCACCGGCCTGGTCACGCCCTACGGCCGCTGGATCGTGCCGCTGTCGCAGCGCTATGTCGACCTGCGTGCACACGATGTGGAAGATGGCTGGATCACCTTTACCACGACGGACGTACCCGATGCGCACGGCGTGCTGGACCTCAACGGCACGCTGGTGCTGCCGCCTGCCCCCGGCGCCCTGTACGTGATCAGCCCCCACCTGGTGCAGCAGATCGATACAGACGGCGCCAGCCGCTTGTTGCACCTGCCCGACGGCGCGCTGCTCATTGACAGGGTCGACAACATGTGCGAGCGCGAAGACGGCTATATCGACATCGAGCGCCAGACAGACAATGACGACGAACGCAATGTCTGCGGCGTGCTCGACAAGACAGGCAAGGTCGTGGTGCCGACGGCCTACAACTCCGTGCATGATTTCGGCACGAAGAGAAAAATCGCCATCGTCAGCCAGCGCATCGATGGCCGCTCCCTGTTTGGCCTGATCAATAGCCAGGCCGAACTGCTGGCGCCATGCCAGTACGAAGCCATCGATAGCGCCACCACCTCGTCGCCGCCCAGGCTGCGCAAGAACCTGATCTTCGCCATCGATGCGCAGGGGCTGGCCTGCATGCTGACGCTCGATGGAAAACAGGCCTTCACGCCCCTGTATCCGCCCGCCCACCATTTGCGCGGCGTGGCCGTGCAAAGCGATTTTTTATATGTCGTCAAGGATGGCATGGCCTGGAGCATGGATTTCACGGGCCAGTTGCTGGAACAGTTCGACACCGTGGAAAACTTCAAGGCGGCCGTCACGGCCCAGCTGAGCGCGGCCCTGGGCCTGAGCAAGAAAAAGCCAGTCAGGCGCCGCAGCTTTACGCCGCCGCAGATCCTGGCGCGGGCCGACCGCGAACAGTTGCGCGCCATGGCCGCCCTGCTCTTGCTGGGCGATGCAGAACTGGCCGCGCGTTGCGTGGACATCACTTTGGAAGAGCTGGCGGAGGACGACCAGGAAGAAGAATACGAAGGCGACACACCCGAAGCGGCGTGCTTCTTCCTGCTCTGGTCCACGGTCGCCGATGTGCTGGGCCACGGCACCACCCTGGACTGGAAATCGGTCGATGAAGTGCCGTGCATCGGCCAGCATATCGGCCTGCCGGCGCTGCAGGACTTCCGCTGGGCCGGGCGCAAAGATGGCGAGGCGATGGCCGAAGGCCTGGCCGCCATCGCCGCCCACCTGGCGCCGCACCAGCTACGCCTGGTGAACATGCACGGCGGCGAAGACACGTATTACCTGGGCGTGGTGCGCGCGTCCGATGCGGCGGCGTTCAGCAAGTTGGCGCTGCAGGCGGCCTTGCGGCCCGTGCTGCTATAAGTTTTTCCACCCGGCGGCGGCCATGAGGCCACGCCAGTTCAAGACAAGGTAGCCATGCACGCGAAAAAATTCATCGATGATGTCGTCGCATCCAATGCATCGCTACTGACCTTGTATGCGCAGGGTCGCCAGGGACAGACCCGGCTTGGCGCCCTGCTCGACGGGCTGGCACTGGCAGATGGCCAGCGCGAACAAATCCTGGCCTTGATCAAGCTGGCCATCGATGATGCCACGTACCAGCTGGTGTGCGGCATCGAAGGCAGCGCCTCGCTCGGCGACAGCCAGCAGGATTACACGCTGCTCGACGAAGCGGGCATTACGCTGACGGGCGCGCTCGATGCGCTGCTGTACGACAGGCTCGATACCTGATCGCTCGTCAGGCGCAGCGCACTTCCCCGAAATGCTGGGCCAAACTCAATCCCAGCCCCTGCTCCACGGCGTTTTCCACCTGCGCCGCCAGGGCCGCCGCTTCTTCTGCCGCCTTGATGTCGCGCTCATTGGTGGAACCGGCCGGATAGCCGGAATTGACGCGCATGCCGCCGAAGACAAATAAACGGTAGACATCGGCCAGGCTGATGCGGTTGACATTGCCCAGCAAGACCCAGTGATCGGAACTGTCAGCCACGCGCTTGCCCCACTGCACCCGCACGGCGCCATCCACATTGACTCGTCCCACCCAGCCCTGCTGCACCATCTTGTCGAGCAGGGTTTCCATCTCTTCGAAACCCAGGCGCGTGCTGCGGCGGATCTCGGCCGCGCCCACCAGGGCCGAATCGGCGCAGCGACACGCCCGGTGCAGCACCTTCAAGATAGCGACGGCATCGACGAATTCGCTGCCCGGCGCCGCCTCGTACCACCAGCGTTCATATTTCACGACGGGCAAGGCGGCCACCAGCAAGGCGCCCACCAGGGTAATCATCCAGCTCAGGTAAATCCACACGAGGAACAGCGGCAAGGCGGCCAGCGCGCCATAGATGCGCGAATAGCTGGGGAATTCCTGGATGAATTCACCGAAGCCCCGCTTGGCCACCTCGAACGCCAGCGCCGCCAGCAAGCCGCCCCAGGCCGCGTCGCGCCAGTCAACATCGCGGTTCGGCACGGCGATGTACAGCAAGGTAAACGCCAGCATGGTCAGGCCGATCGACACCAGCGTATAAAACACGGCGCCGAGGAAAGGCACAGCACCCACCACGCCGCTGGTGGCCATGAAGAGGCGCGACGTCACCGTCAGCGACACGCCCACCAGCAGCGGTCCCAGGGTGACGATGGCCCAGTACACGAGCAGGCGCTTGGTCCAGCGGCGTTCCTGGCGCACGCGCCAGATGCGGTTGAAGACGCGCTCGATCAAGCCCATCATGCCCACCGAGGTGACGATCAGGGCGCCCGCGCCGATGGCCGACAAGCGCGTGGCTTTCGAGGCAAACGTCGTCAGATAGTCGAGGATGGTGTTCGAAATCCCCTTGGGCATCACGCTTTGCACGAAGTAATCTTCCAGCGCGTGGCGGAAGGTATTAAACAGGGGGAACGTGGTGAAGATGGCCAGGGCCAGCGTGAGCAGCGGCACCAGCGCAAACACGGTGGCGAACGTCAGGCTGCCGGCTACTTGCGGCAAGCTTTCCTCGCGCACGCGGCGGCGCGCGAATTGCAGCAGGTCGCGCGTTTCGGACCACGTCAGGCCGCGCACGACGGCCAGCCCCATGCTCAGGGCGCGCCACAGGTATTGAAAGATGGGGAGTATATATTTTGAAAACATGTGCGAAATCAGAACGGCGCCATGACAGCAGTCGTATCAGGCTGTAAAGCGCCCTATAATACCAATGATGAAGCCAACCAATCTGATTATTCTCGTATTGTTTTATTCACGCCATGGCGCCACGCGCCAGTTGGCCGAGCTGATAGCCCAAGGGGTAGAAAGCGTGCCTGGCTGCGATGCGCGCCTGCGCACCGTGCCCGCCGTCTCGACGGTGACCGAAGCGACAGCGCCGGAAGTCCCGCTTGACGGCGCGCCCTATGTGGAACTGGAAGACTTGCAGGAATGCGCGGGCCTGGCCCTGGGGTCGCCCACGCGCTTCGGCAACATGGCCGCCGCCATGAAGTACTTCTGGGATGGCACGGCCAGCGACTGGCTGGCCGGCAGCCTGTCCGGCAAGCCCGCCTGCGTGTTCACTTCCACGGGCAGCCTGCACGGCGGCCAGGAATCGACCCTGCTGTCGATGATGATCCCCCTTTTCCACCACGGCATGCTGGTCATGGGCCTGCCCTACACGCATGCGGAACTGATGACGACTTCGACGGGCGGCTCGCCGTATGGCGCCACGCACTGGTCGGGCATCTCCGGCGACAAGGCCTTGAGCGACGATGAAAAACGCCTGGCCATCGCTTTGGGCCGGCGCCTGGCGGAAAACGCCGCGAAACTGGCAGGCGCATGATGCACGGCACACTGCACAAGTATTTTCACTGGGGCGCCATCGCCAGTCTCGTCACCCTGATCTTCTGGTGCCTGCTGTGGGAAACCGTCGTCGCGCCGCTGCAGCCGGGCGGCTCCTGGGTCGTGCTGAAGGCGGCGCCCCTGCTCATTCCCCTGTACGGCGTGATCAAGCGCGACGTCTACACCCTGCAATGGTCGTCGATGGTGATCCTGCTGTATTTTACAGAGGGCGTGGTGCGCGGCTACAGCGACACGAACGCCACTTCGGCCCTGATGGCCTGGGGCGAGGCGGCCATCGTCTGCATCTATTTTGTCTGCGCCGTGCTGTATCTGCGCCCGTATAAAAAGGCGGCCAAGCGCATGGCCAGGGAACTGCTGGAAAAAGTGAATAAAGTGAGCATCAAGAAATGAGCGAACAGACTATGAGTGACCAAGCCGATTTCCTTGCCGCCTGCCGCGACCTGCTGGGCGACAGCTACGTCCTCACCCTGGACGCCGACACAGCGCCCTTCCTCACCGACTGGCGCGACAGGTTCACGGGCAAGGCGCTGGCAGTGCTGCGCCCCGCCACGGTGGAACAAGTGGCCGGCGTGCTGCGCGCCTGCGCGCAATGGCAGATTCCCGTCGTGCCGCAAGGTGGCAATACGGGCCTGGTACTGGGCAGCATCCCGGACGACGCGGGCACGGCCATCGTGCTGTCGCTGGCGCGCCTGAACAGCATCCGCGCGCTCGACCCCGTCAACCGCACCATCACGGTGGACGCGGGCTGCATTTTGCAAACCATCCAGGAAGCGGCCAGCGCCGCTGGTTGCCTGTTCCCCCTGTCGCTGGCGGCCGAAGGCAGTTGCACCATCGGGGGGAATTTGGCCACCAACGCGGGCGGCACGGCCGTATTGCGTTACGGCAATACGCGCGAGCTGTGCCTGGGCCTGGAAGTAGTCACGCCGCAAGGCGAAATCTGGAACGGCTTGCGCGGTTTGCGCAAGGACAATACCGGCTACGACTTGCGCGACCTGTACATCGGCGCCGAAGGTACTTTGGGCGTGATCACGGGCGCGGTCATGAAACTGTATCCGCAGCCGAAAGCCTGCATCACCGCGCTGGCCGCCATGCCCTCGCCCTCCCACGCCCTGCGTCTATTAAGCCTGATGCAGGACCATTGCGGCGCCAGCCTGACGGGTTTTGAATTGATGTCGCAGTATTGTCTGCAACTGGTGGCGGAGCAGTTCCCCCAGCTGCCGCGCCCATTCGCCGAAGCGCATGGCCACGGCCAATATGTGCTGCTCGAATTGTCCAGCAGCCAGTCCGAGGCGCATGCCGTGGAATTGCTGGAAGCGAGCATCGGCGCGGCGCTGGAAGTCGAGTTGATCGCCGACGCCGTCGTCGCCAGTTCCGTGGCGCAGTCCGAAGGCCTGTGGCAGTTGCGCGAGCACATTCCGCTGGCGCAGGCGCAGGCGGGCAAGAACATCAAGCACGATATCTCGCTGCCCATTTCCTGCATCGCCGATTTCATTTCCGTCACGGACGTGGCCCTGGAAACGGCCTTCCCCGGCTGCCAGCTGGTGTGCTTCGGGCACCTGGGCGACGGCAACCTGCATTACAACGTGGCGCCGCCGCCCGGCATGACGGATACGGATTTCCTGTCCAACCAGGAGGCGATCAACCGCATCGTGCACGACCAGGTCCATGGCTTTGGCGGCTCGATTTCGGCCGAACACGGCATCGGCGCCCTCAAAAAGGACGACCTGGCGCACTACAAGTCGCCGCTGGAACTGCAGCTGATGCGCGCCGTGAAACAGGCGCTGGACCCGCAAAATATCATGAATCCGGGGAAGGTATTGTGAAGTCGCCTTCCCTCCTGCTTTGCGCCATGGCCTTGCTGGCCGGCCCCGCCAGTGCGCAGGACGTCTACAAATGCGTGCAGGATGGCCAGACCAGCTACAGTGCCACGCCATGCACGGGCGGCCAGCTGCAGATCCTGGAAATCCCCTCGCCCCCACCTGCCGTCGACAAGGGTGCGGCCACGCGCCAGGAACGGGTGGCGAGCCAGATGGAAGCGGCGCGCAAGCAGCGCGAGAAGCTCGAAGACCAGGCGCGCGAACGGGCCGCCAAACAGAAGGAAATGCACGACAAGCATTGCGCGCAGCTGCGCCTGGAACAAAAATGGGCGGCGCAGGACGCCGTCGGCGCAGGCGACAAGAACCGCGACGCGGCGCAACTGAAAGCGCGGCGCGCCGGCGAACGCCTGGCCGTCGAATGTCTGAATTGAGTGCGCCGCTGGCCAGCCCGGCGACGACGCGCCTGTTGTCGCGCTGGCTGCTGCTGGGCGAATGGCGCGCGCATCCCGTGCGCGCCCTCGTCGCCATCCTGGCCATCGCCATCGGCGTGTCGCTGGGTTTTGCCATCCACCTGATCAACGCGGCCGCCTTCAATGAATTTTCCACGGCCGTCAAAAGCCTGTCCGGCCAGGCCGACGTGCAGGTGGCCGGGCGCGAAGCGCTGTTCGATGAAAGCATCTATCCATGGCTGGCGCAGCGCGACGGCGTGGCCATGGCCTCGCCCGTGCTGGACCTGCAGGCCGCGGTGGCCGGCAAGACTGACGGCGGCCCGCTGCACATCCTGGCGCTCGACGTCTTCCGCGCCGGCTTCATCTCGCCCGACCTGATCGGCGCTCCCGCCGATGGCCAGCCTTTCGACACCCTGGCCGACGACGCCCTCTTTTTATCGCCGGCCGCCTTGCGCTGGCTGAACCTGGCGCAAGGCGACAAGATTGCCGTGCAGTCGGGCACTGGCACGGTACCGCTGCGCGTGGCCGGTTCGCTGCAGCGCGCGCGCGCCGGCCAGCGCATCGCCGTGATGGATATCGGCGCGGCGCAGTGGCGCTTCAACAAGCTGGGCAAGCTGTCGCGCATCGACTTGAAACTGCGCCAGGGCGTCAACCGCGACGCCTTCCAGGCCGAGCTGGCGCGCGCGCTGGAAGCGCAGTATCCGGGGCGTTTCCAGGTGGGCCAGCCGAATGACGAAAACCAGAATAGCCGCAACAATAACCTCAGCCGCGCCTACCGGGTCAACCTGACGGTGCTCGCCCTGGTGGCCCTGTTTACGGGCGCCTTTTTGGTCTTTTCCACGCAGGCGCTGTCCGTCATCCGCCGCCGCGGCCAGTTCGCGCTGCTGCGCGTGCTGGGCATGGAGCGGGGCCAGTTGCTGCGCCAGGTACTGTTAGAGGGCGCCAGCCTGGGAATCGTCGGCGCCGCGCTGGGTATCGCCGGCGGCTATGCCATGGCGGCCGTCGCCTTGCGCTTCTTCGGTGGCGACCTGGGCGCCGGCTATTTCGCGGGCGTGCAGCCGCAGGTGCAATTCACGCCCGTCGCCGCCTTCGTCTACTTTGCCCTCGGCCTCGGTGTAGCTTTGCTGGGCTGCGCGGCGCCCGCGCTGGAAGCGGCGCGCGCCGCCCCCGCCATCGCCCTGAAATCGGGCAGCGAAGAAGTGGTAACGACGCGCCTGGCGAAAACCTGGCCCGCGCTGGCTTGCCTGCTGCTGGCCGGCGCCTTGACGTTTTTACCACCCGTATTCGAGCTGCCCCTGTTCGGCTATCTGTCCATCGCCCTGCTGCTGATCGGCGCCATCGCCCTGATGCCGCAGCTGGCGGCCGTGGTCTTCCGTTTCCTGCAGCGCACCTGGCTGCGCACGGAGACCAGCGCGCATGCGCCCGTGCGCAGCCTGACTTTGGCCCGCCTGGCGAATGCCTCGGGCCAGGCTGGCATCGCGCTCGGTGGCGTGCTGTCGAGCTTTAGCCTGATGGTGGCGATGGCCATCATGGTGTCGAGCTTCCGCGTCTCCGTCGATGACTGGCTGCTGCAGATCTTGCCGGCCGACCTGTATGCGCGCACGGCCGCCAGCGGCGGGACGGCGGGCCTGAACCCGCGCGAGCAAGCGGCCATCACCGCCCTTCCCGGCGTGGCCAGGGTGGATTTCCAGCGCCTGCGCTCGCTGTCGCTGGCACCTGACCGACCGAATGTGGTGCTGCTGGCACGCCCCATCAACCTGGCCGATCCGGAAAAAAGCATGGTGCTGGTGGGTGACACCCTGCCCGTGCCAGATGGCGCGAAACCCGTGTGGCTGTCCGAGGCGGCGGCCGACCTGTACAGCATCAAACCCGGCCAGCAGATAGCCCTGCCGCTGGCAGGCGGCTTGCACAAGTTCTTCGTCGCCGGCATCTGGCGCGACTATGCGCGCTCTTCCGGCGCCATCCAGATGCCGCTGGCCGACTACCGCGCCCTGACGGGCGACCTCGATGTCAGCGATGCAGCCCTGTGGCTGGCCAAGGACGCCACGGGCGAGCAGCTGCAGCAGCGCCTCAAGGCCCTGCCATTTGGCGCCAGCCTGGAAGTGTCGAATCCGTCGGCCATCCGCGCCCTGAGCCTGCAAATCTTCGATCGCAGCTTCGCCGTCACGTATTTATTGGAAGCCATCGCCATCGTCATCGGCCTGTTTGGCGTGGCCGCCACGTTTTCCGCGCAGACCCTGGCGCGTGCGCGCGAATTCGGCATGCTGCGCCACGTGGGCGTGACGCGCGGGCAGATTTTGTCCATTTTGGCGCTGGAAGGCGGCGCGCTGACGGCGCTGGGCATCGCCACCGGTTTTGTTTTGGGACTGTTGATCAGCTTTGTGCTGGTCTTCATCGTCAATCCGCAATCGTTCCACTGGACCATGCAGCTGCACCTGCCGTGGCCCTTGATAGCCACCGTGGCCGGCGCCCTGCTGACGGCAGCGGCCGCCACGGCCCTCATCGCAGGCCGCCAGGCGCTGTCCGCTGGCCCCATCCGCGCCGTCAGGGAGGACTGGTAATGCGCCGTTTGACTTGTCTACTGTTGTTATGCAGCGCCGCCGCCAACGCCGCGCCGCCTGCCTTCGCCCCCGTCACGCCGCTGCCGGCCGGGCAAAGCCTGCGCCTGCCACACGACTTCGGCGCCCATCCCGCGTATAAAACGGAATGGTGGTACGCCACAGGGTGGGTAAAAACCAGCTCCGGAGAACAGCTGGGCTACCAGGTGACCTTCTTTCGCAGCGCCACGGCCACCGATGCGGACAATCCCAGCGCCTTCGCGCCGAAACAGCTGATCATCGGCCATGCGGCCCTGTCCGACCCGAAGCTGGGCAAGCTGCTGCACGACGAAAAAAGCGCGCGCGCAGGTTTCGGCCTGGCCTACGCCAAGGTGGGAGACACGGATGTGAAACTCGACGACTGGCGCATGCAGCGTCAAGCCGACGGCAGCTACCAGGTCAGCCTGGCCGCGCGCGACTTTAGCTTGCAGCTGACCCTGGCCCCCACGCAGCCCGTGCTGCTACAGGGCGAAGGCGGCTACTCGCGCAAGGGCGCGCGGCCCGCGCAATCGAGCTACTACTACAGCGAGCCGCAGCTTGCTACCCGTGGCACAATCGCCCGCACAGGCGGCAAACCGGAAGCCGTCACTGGCACCACCTGGCTCGATCACGAGTGGTCGAGCCAGGTGCTCGATGCAGACGCCAGTGGCTGGAACTGGATAGGCGTCAACCTCGATGATGGCGGCGCCTTGATGACCTTCCAGATCCGCAGCAAGACAGGTGCTAAACTATGGGCGCACGCGACATGGCGCGATGCGTCCGGTAAGATGACGCAATTCGCCCCCGGCGAGGTCGATTTCACGCCCACGCAGCTGTGGCGTTCGCCCCGCACGCAGGCCGAATACCCTGTCGCCACCGAAATCCGTACCGGCGCCACGCGCTGGCAGATCAAGCCACTGCAAGCTGACCAGGAACTCGATTCGCGCCGCTCGACGGGCGCCGTATACTGGGAAGGCGCCGTGACAGTGGAGCGCGATGGCCAGCCGGTGGGCCGCGCCTACCTGGAAATGACGGGCTACGTGCAACCGATGAAGTTATAAGCGTTATCAGCACCATCGAATATGTAAATCAAAGCGAAAAACAATGACAACCAGCACAGAAACAGGCAGCACAAGTACAGCAACCGCCGCAACCGCCACACCAGCTCTTGACACCGGCAGCAGCCGCGAACTGAAAAAAGGCAGCCTGGCCGCCTTCAAGGGTTTAATGCCCTTTTTGACGCCATACCGCAAACAGTTTTTCCTGGCCGGTATCGCGCTGGTGGTGGCCGCCGCCTCGACCCTGGCCATTCCTGCCGCCTTCAAGCAGATGATCGACCTCGGTTTCGGCGGCGCGGCCGGCTCGAGCAGCATCCAGCATGTCGACCTGGTCTTCCTGGCCCTGTTCGGCGTGGCATCCATCCTGGCGCTGGCCACGGCCGCGCGCTTTTACACGGTGTCGTGGCTGGGCGAGCGCGTCACGGCCGACATCCGCAGCGCCGTGTACCGCCACGTCGTCACGCAAAGCCCCGAATTCTTTGAAACCACGCAGACGGGCGAAGTCCTGTCGCGCATCACCACCGACACAACCTTGATACAAGCCGTGGTCGGCACCAGCATCTCCATGGCCCTGCGCAATGTGCTGCTGTTCCTGGGCGGCCTGGTGATGCTGTTCGTCACCAGCGCCAAGCTGGCGGGCATCATCATCGGCTTGCTGATCCTCGTCGTCGTGCCCATCATCGTGTTTGGCCGCAAGGTACGCAAGCTGTCACGCGATTCGCAGGACCGCATCGCCGACGCTTCGGCCATGGCCGGCGAAATCCTCAACGCCATGCCGACCGTGCAAGCTTTCACGCACGAGAAAATCGAATCGAAGCGCTTCGGCGACTCCGTCGAAGGCGCCTTCATGACGGCCATGCGCCGCATCCGCGCCCGCGCCCTGCTCACCATGATCGCCATCCTGCTGGTCTTCGGCACCATCGTGTTTGTGCTGTGGCTGGGCGCGCGCGCCGTGCTGGAAGGCTCGATGACGGGCGGAGATTTAGGCCAGTTCATCCTGTACGCCTCCATCGTGGCCGGCGCCATCGGCGCACTGTCTGAAGTGATGGGCGAAGCGCAGCGCGCCGCGGGCGCCACCGAGCGCTTGCTGGAATTGATGGCCGTCAAATCGGAAATCGAGTCGCCTGTCACGCCCCTGCCGCTGCCGGCGCGCGCCGCGAATGGCGCCGCGCTGTCCCTGGATGATGTCATGTTCTCGTACCCGTCGCGCCCAGATACTGCCGCGCTGGATCACGTCAGCCTCGACATCCGCGCCGGCGAAACGGTGGCCGTGGTGGGCCCTTCCGGCGCCGGCAAGACCACGCTGTTCCAGCTATTTTTACGTTTTTATGACCCGCAAAGCGGCAGCATCCGCCTCGATGGCGTGGACATCAAGCAGCTCGACCTGCATACCTTGCGCGACGCCATCGGCATCGTGCCGCAAGATACGGTGATCTTCTCGGCCGACGCCATGGAAAACATCCGCTACGGCCGCGCCGGCGCCAGCGACGAGGAAGTCATCGCGGCCGCGAAGATGGCGGCAGCCCATGAATTCATCGAACGCCTGCCGAATGGTTATAAATCCTTCCTCGGCGAGCGGGGCGTGCGCCTGTCCGGCGGCCAGCGCCAGCGCATCGCCATCGCCCGCGCCCTGCTGAAAAACCCGCCCCTGCTGCTGCTCGACGAAGCGACCAGCGCGCTGGACGCGGAATCGGAACGCCTGGTGCAAAAGGCCCTGGAAGCGGCCATGGTAGGCCGCACCACGGTCATCATCGCGCACCGCCTTGCCACCGTCCAGCGGGCCGACCGCATCATCGTCATGGAAGACGGCAAAATCGTCGAAACGGGCACCCACGCCTCGCTCGTCGCCCTGGGCGGCATCTATGCCAACCTGGCGGCCCTGCAATTTCATCACGTACAACTGAATTAAACACGACTCGCCATGAACGCCTTATTCCACGCCAACCTGGGCATCACCGATTTCTGGACCTTTTTACTGGGGACCATCTTCATCGTCATCCTGCCCGGCCCTAACTCCATGTATGTGCTGTCGGTCGCCGCCCAGCGCGGCGTGCGGCCCGCCTACCAGGGCGCCTTCGGCATCTTCGCCGGCGACCTGATACTGATGGTACTGTCGGCCTGCGGCGTGGCCTCGTTGCTGAAAGCCAGCCCGGCCCTGTTCTACGTGGTCAAATACATTGGCGCGGCCTATCTGGGCTGGATCGGCCTGCAGATGCTGATCGGCTGCTGGCGCAAGTTGCGCGCGCCCGCGCCGGCTGAAGGCGAAGCGGCAGCGGCGCCAGCGCCCGTCAAGGAAAGCGATCCATTCCGCAAGGCCCTGATCATCAGCCTGATGAACCCGAAGGCCATTTTGTTCTTCATTTCCTTCTTCATCCAGTTCGTCGACCCGGCCTTCCCGAATCCGGTACTGTCTTTCATCGGCCTTGGCCTGATCTGCCAGGTGATCAGCTTTAGCTATCTGACGGCCATTATTTTTGTGGGCGCGCGCCTGGCCGAGACCTTCCGCCGTCGCCGCCGCCTGTCGGCCGGCATGGGTGGCGGCGTGGGCGCCATGTTCATCGGCTTCGGCGCGAAGCTCGCCACGGCCACACTGTAAGGAACTACCGTGAGCGAGCTTGAACTGCGCCAGCGCTGCCATACCGCCTTGCCGGGCCACCGCCAGCCTGCGCCAGCGGCCACTTTCGCCGCCATGGCCGCCTGGTGCGACGCCAACGACGTCGCGCACGACACCTATGGCGAAGGCGCGTTGATCGAACAGTTCGAGAACAAGGTCGCCAGCCTGCTCGGCTTCGAAGCGGCCGTGTTCTGCATCACGGGCACCATGACACAGGTGACGGCCCTGCGCCTGGCTTGCCAGGATCGCGGTTCCTCGCTGGCGGCGCTGCATCCGACGTCGCACATCCTGCGCCACGAGCGGGGCAACCATGCATTGCTGGAGCACTTCAAGGGTTTGATGATCGGCGACCCGCACCGTCCGTGGACGGTGGACGATTTGCGTGCCGTGCCCGATGCGCTGGGCGCCGCCCAGGTCGAACTGCCGATGCGCGAAATCGGCGGCCAGTGCCCGTCCTGGGATGAGTTAAACGACATCAAGCGGCACTGCCGCGAGCACAACATCCACCTGCACATGGATGGCGCGCGCCTGTGGGAAGCGCAAGCGGGTTTTGGCCAGCCCCTGCCCGCCATCTGCGATGGTTTTGACTCCGTCTACGTGTCGCTGTACAAGGGCATCGGCGGCCTCGGTGGCGCCATGCTGGCCGGCAGCCGCCCGTTTGTCGAACGGGCGCGCGCGTGGTTTCACCGCCAGGGCGGCAACATCGTCCACCGCACGCCCTACGTGGTGGCCGCCGCCATGCAGTTCGACGCGCGCCTCGCCGCCATGCCCCGCTATTTCGCACGCACGCAGTGGCTGTACGCGCTGCTACGCGACTTCCCGAGCATCGCCGTCAACCCCGCCCAGCCGCAGGCCAACATGCTGCACCTGCACTTGCCCGTCTCGCGCGAGCGGGCCATCGCCATCCGCAACCAGGTGGCCGAGGAGCACGGCATCTGGCTGTTCGGCCGCGCCAGCCACGCCGCCCTGCCAGGGCACAGCGTGGTGGAGTGGTATGTGGGGGATCAGTTGCTGGAACTGCCGGACGACACGGTGCGGCAGGCCTTGACCTTGCTGGATCGGGCGATGCGCGCTATGGAATGAGCATGGTAGGTCGGGTTAGCGCGCAGCGCGTAACCCGACAACTTCCGCGCTACCACAAAGTAAAACCCATGAAAGGCTGGGGTCAGACCCGGCGGGTCTGACCCCCATGCACCCAAAAAAAAGCGCCCGAAGGCGCTTTTTTTCTTTCATGGCGGCCGGGTTGGCCGCCACTACCTGCTTAGAACTTGTAGTTATAAGCGAGACCGATCAACTGCATGCGAGTCTTGAACAGGCCCTTGGTGGTTTCACCGTTGCCGGTGCAGCCCTTTTTAACCGGCGAGCAGTCGTTTGTATAGTTGACGTCAGCATCCTTGAAATCGATATAGCTGTAAGCCAGATCCAGCGAGGAATTGGCGTTCAGCTTCCAGTTCGCGCCGATCGAGTACTGCATGCGATCGCTGTCCGGCAGGGCTGGATGACGCAGTTCGGCGCTGCGCACTGGCGCCTGGTCATGCGCGATACCGGCGCGCAGCAACAGGTTTTCGCTGTACTTGTAGTTGGCGCCCAGCGACACGCGGTAGGTGTTCTTCCACTGCTGGCGGATGCGCTCGGCGCCTTCGGCCGTCGGCGGGAACTGGATATCCAGGTTCTGCAGGCGCGAGGTGCGGGTCCAGGTGACGTCGCCCATCAAGGCCCAACGATCATCCATCTGGTGGAAGGCGTTGACCGACAGGGTTTCCGGCGTGCGCAGTTCGACCAGCGCCTCGGAATTGACCTTGCCCGATGCAGCGCTGATGAAGCCATTCACGGCGGCGTTGTTCGACACTTGCGAGAAGTCCCAGATCGTGTCGCCTTTCAGCTTGTGCGAGATCGACGAGCGGTAGGCGATGCCGAAACGCGTGCCTTCATTCATCTGGTACAGATAGCCCAGGTTGAAGCCGAAGCCCCAGTCGTCGCCATCCATCGAGGCGTGGCCATCCTTGGTATTGTTCAGCGCTTGCTGCGCAGCGCCAGCTGCTGCCGCGCCTTGCGTTCTGCCGATATTCGTCACGAACGCGATCGCAGCGGCAGGGGACTTATCATGCATGGCTTTCACTGTGCCCGGCACGTCGACGGCCTGGCCCAGTTCCGCCTTCATGTGTTCAGCCGTCACGCCGAAGCCGAACGAGTGGTGCTGGTCCAGCTTGAACGATACGGAAGGATTCAGGGCGATGGCTTCGAGCTTGATATTGGTGATCGCATAGCGGCCGCTCCAGTCATTGCCGTAATCGAGCTTGGCGCCGTATGGCACGAAGAGGCCCATGCCGACGGTCCATTGCTCATTGACCTTCTTGCTGGCATACAGGGCAGGCGCAACCACCGCGTCCGGCGCGTAATCCTTGGTCGTGCCGCCTGGATCACGGTTCGTGAAGGTCCTCGAACCCGTATCCTGGTAGGTCGAATGCGGTACCACGAGGGTGCCGCCGCCGACGAACTGCGTGCCTTCCAAACGCGACAGGCCGGCCGGATTGTAGAAAATGGTCGACGCGTCAGCCGCTTCGGCGCCGCTGGCATCGGCCGTGCCCTGGGCAGACACGCTTTGCGAACCGAAACGGTAGCCGGAAGCCTGGGCGGTGGAAGCGAAGCCGGCGCATGCGACGGCGATCAGGAGGGGCAGATATTTATGTTTCAAGTTAGTCTCTCTTTATTATATGAAGTGTCTTCGTCACATTGTCTCGGGTAGCTCAAGCTGCCCCGTCTTGCACTGTTCTTGCCGCCGTGAACTCCAATTCACTGACGGCATGAGCGAAGCATATAATATTTTTAAAAAAAAAGCGAACGTTCGCTCTTTTTAAGAAACAGCGTTGTTTTCCTCACCAATCGCCGGGCTATACGGGGGCAGCACGGGCGCTGGAAGCGGTATCAGAAAGCGCTGATGCATCAGCGCCAGCATCTGTTCGGCCGGCACGGGGCGCGAAATGAAGTAGCCTTGCACTTCGTTGCATTGCAGCGCGCGCAGGATGTCGAGCTGCTCGCGCGTCTCCACCCCTTCGGCCACCACGCTCATGCCCAGCGCATGCGCCATCGACAGGATGGCGCGCACGAACACTTCGCCCTGCTCCGAGCGGCCCAGCTCCATGGTGAAGGCGCGGTCGATCTTCAAGCCATCCATGGCGAACTTCTGCAGCTGCGACAGCGAAGAATAGCCGGTACCGAAATCGTCGACCAGCAGGCGCACGCCCAGCGCGCGGATGGCCGACAGCTGCTCCACGGCGCGGTTCTGTTCATCCATCATGGCCGATTCGGTGATTTCCACCTCAATCAGCCGCGCATCGATACAGTGGCGCGCCAGCGCGGACGCCAGCACCTGGTGCACGTCGCCACGGCCGAACTGGCGCGCCGAGACGTTGATGGAGACGGGCACCAGTTCCAGCCCGCTGGCCTGCCAGCGCGCCATTTGCAGGCACACCTTCTCGATGACGACTTCGCCCAGCTGCGAAATCAGGCCGCTGCTCTCGGCCACGGGGATGAATTCCAGCGGCGGCACCATGCCATGCTGCGGGTGATGCCAGCGCACCAGCGCCTCCATGCTGCACAGTTGCCCGCTCATGGCGTCGACGCGCGGCTGGTAGACGACGAGGAACTGGTCCTGCTCCAGCGCCGCCACCAGGCTTTGCTCCAGTTCGCGGCGGTTGCGGATGGTTTCGAACAATTCGGGCTGGAAGAAGCGGTGATGGCCCTTGCCTGCCACTTTCACGGCATACATGGCGATATCGGCGTTCTTCAGCAGCACTTCCGTGTCGGCGCCATCGCGCGGATACAGGCTGATGCCGATCGAGGCGCCCATCTTGTGGCGCTCGCTGCCCAGATAAAACGGTTCGTCGAAGGCGATGGCGATGCGCTGCGCCACCTGTTCGGCGCGGCTGTCGTCTTCCACCGGGTCGAGCACGACGACGAATTCGTCGCCGCCCAGGCGCACCACATGGTCGCCCGGCCGCAGCACGGCCTTCAGGCGCAGCGAGGCGGCGCGCAACACCTTGTCGCCCTCCGCGTGGCCCTGCGTATCGTTGATATCCTTGAAACCGTCGAGGTCGATGAACAGCAGCGCCAGCATCTGCCGCGCAATGGCGGCGCGGCCCAGGGCGCCGGGCAGGAATTGCTGCAGCCAGTAGCGGTTGGGCAAGCCCGTCAAGCCATCTTCATTGGCCAGGCGGCGCAGGTCGCGCTCGTGCTCCTTGGCCGTGCCGATGTCTTGCAGGGTGACGGCCAGGCGGTCGCCGCTGCGTACCAGGCGCCGGCGTATCCAGCGCAGCTTGAACGGGTTACCTTCCGGCAACTCGATCTCTTCTTCGGAAAAACCGGAGACCATGGCGGCCCGGTAATGATGGATCAGGTCGCGGAAATACGGTTCGTGGGCACGCGACTGCAGGCGCATGCCCAGCAGCTGCTCGCGGCGCACGCCGAAGTAGCCGGCGCCCGGCTCGTTGCAGTCGACGATCTCGAAGTCGAGGATGCTGCCATCCTCGCCGCGCAGGGCGGCAATGATGTAAAAGCCGTCGCTGGTGCCTTCGGTAGCCATGCGATAAGCATTGCGCACGCCTTCGGACTGGTGGTGGCGCCACGCCAGGCGCAGCGACAGCACGGTGGCGACGGCGGCAAAGGCCAGCAGCAGCACGGTGACGGCCAGGGCGATGCCGATATAAATGGTGCGCGTTTCCTCGTAGGGGTGCAGCATTTCGCCGTCCGACAGTCCGACCACGGCCGTAAACGGATAGCCTTTCAGCGCCTGCCAGCCCACGTAGCGGCTTTGCTTGTCGGAAAAAGCGATCCTACCGCCCGAATGCATGGCGCCGCTCTCCGTTTCCAGGAAGCTGGTATCGAGAAACGGCGTGCCCTGGCCACTCTGCATGGGCAGGACGCGCGAACCGAGGCGCGTGCTGAACGGCTCGCCCTCTTCGCCTACCATGGCGGACATGCCGAACTTGCCGAAATTGACGCTGTTGTAGAATTCTGAAAAATAGCTGGAATGAAGGGAAATGAGCAGCACGCCGTCAAAATTACCATCCTCGTCTTCCAGCCGGCGCGTGAAATGCACGAGGCTTTCGTCCGCGCCGGGCACTGTGGCCTCGCTGGCTGCATTGGCCCTCCCCAGCGCGATACGCAGCGCGCTGGAATTGCTGCGCCAGTGGCGCAGCAGGAAATCGCTGCGCTCGTTGACCCGCAGGCGCTGCAGCGGCGCCGTAGCCGTCACGGGGTGACCCTTGCGGTCGAGGATGGCAACGATGGCAAATTGCGGCAAGGCATACATGCCCTGCGTCTTCAATTGATCGAGGCGCAGCCGGCCGCGCGAATTTTCCCACTCATACTTGAGCTGCAAGGTCAGCTGGTCCATCTGCTCCAGGGTGCGCAGCAGGTACTGGCCATACGCTTTCGACATCGAAGACACGCTGTCGAGCGCCTGCTGCTGCGCCACCTTCTTTTCCGCCTCCAGCTGCAGCAAGGTGGCCGTCCACAGCACCGCGCACAGGACCAACCCCAGCAAGGGCCAGGCCAGGATCAGGCGCAGGTTGACCTTGAGAAAATCGGCCCTGCTCATCTCCACCACGGCGGCGTTATTATTAGTTACAAATTGTCGCAAGAACATGGTGCAGCATCTGCCGTTTCTGTGTATTTCTTTAAGGACACACAAATTACCACAGAGTCATGTTTGCAGGTGAAACGGCAGCGCATTTATGTGTGCGGCCTGCAGCCTGCCTGTCGCGCCTGCGTTACAATCACCATCCTTACCGTTGGAGAAATACATGCAGCAATATCAAGATTTGATCAAGACCGTGCTCGAAACGGGCAGCTGGCAAGACAACCGCACGGGCATCCGCACCCTGAGCGTGCCGGGCGCCATGATGCGTTTCGACTTGGCCAACGGCAACTTCCCTGCCGTAACGACCAAGAAACTGGCTTTCAAATCCGTGATCGGCGAATTATGCGCCTTCCTGCGCGCCTCGCGCAACGCAGCCGAGTTCCGCGCGCTGGGCTGCAAGGTATGGGACCAGAACGCCAACGAAAATGCGCAATGGCTGGCCAATCCCTACCGCGAAGGCGAGGATGACCTGGGCCCCGTGTATGGCGTGCAATGGCGTCAATGGCCCGCGTATAAACTGCTGGCCGCCGACCAGCCGGCGCAGATTGCCGATGCGCAAGCCAACGGTTTTGCGCTGGTTGCCCCCATCGTCGACGACGGCGTGCAAAAAGTGCTGCTGTACAAGGCGGTCGACCAGTTGCGCGAGTGCCTCGACACCATCATGAATAACCCGGGCAGCCGGCGCATCCTGTTCCACGGCTGGAACCCGGCCGTGCTGGACGCCGTCGCCCTGCCCGCCTGCCATTTGCTGTACCAGTTCATCCCGAACGCCAGCACGCGCGAAATTTCCCTGTGTTTATATGTGCGCAGTAACGATATCGGCCTGGGCACGCCCTTCAACATCGCCGAAGGCGCAGCCCTGCTGCACCTGGTGGCGCGCCTGACGGGCTACACGCCGCGCTGGTTCACCTATTTCATCGGCGACGCGCACATCTATGAAAACCACCTCGACATGGTGGAAGAACAACTGAAGCGCACGCCCTTCCCGGCGCCCCGTTTCGTCATTTCCGACCGCGTGCCCGACTACGCCAAGACGGGCAAGTACGAGCCGGAATGGCTGGAAAAGATCGAACCATCGGATTTCTCGCTGCAAGGCTATGAACACCATGCGCCCATCAAGGCAGCGATGGCCGTCTGATGGCGGTCGTACCGCTGGCAGCGCTGCACCGCAAGCTGTTTGACGAAACGGATGGCAGCAAGTTTGCCCGGCTAAAAGAGCGCCTGCTGAAAAAGCATGCCGCGGACGAGCGGCTGGCCGTGCTCGATATCCTGACGGCGTATGCGCGCGATGGGCAACTGCTGCACTGGCGCTCCTTTTTGATGAGCGATATCGTGCACCTGGTGGAAGGCAACAAACATGCGGCCTTTTTCGCCTGGGCATTGGAGCAGCCAGAACTGGCATACTGGGGCGTCGATGGCTTGCTGAAAAGTACAGGCGTCGATGCGTATGCGCCACTGGTGGCGCTGGCAACGTCCGGCGCCACCAGCCTGGAAGTGCGCGCCAAGGCGATCAAGAGCCTGGCCGTGTTCAGCCGCCAACCGTTTGACCAGGGCTTGCCGCCCGATCCCGGCCACTGGAAGGCAGAGCAGCTGCGACTAAGCGCCGTACTGGCCTGGCAAGCGGACGGCTACCCTGACGGTGCAGGCTACAAGGCGCCCGCCACGCATTACACGCTGACCCGGCCGCTTTCGCGCCTGGAAATTGCCGCCGCCTTCCTGGAGCGAAAACTGGCGCTGCTGCGCCAGCGCGAACAGGACCTGGCGCAACCGTCGAACTGGCTGACGGTCGCCAGCGACGACGACATGGCCGAGATCGACGCGCACTGGGTATTGCCGGAGATATACCGCCGCTTCCTGGAATGGTATTCGCCACTGCGCGTGCATGTCGACGGCAAGCGCTTCCTCCAGGGCCTGCATCTGTACGGCGCGGCGCAGCTGGTGAAGGCCCAGCACGGCTACGCCATCCATGCCGTGCACCCTCACAAAATCGCGACCTGGCCGCCGAAGCTGGTGGTGATTGCCGATGCGGGCGGTGACCCGTACTGCCTGCACCTGGAAGAAAAAACCATCGACGGCGACTTGCCCGTGTACCGTGCCAAACATGGCACGGGCGGATGGCGCTTCGAACTCCATACGGACGATTTTATCGCCTTCCTGCACGAGATCGCGCTGGCGGCCTAGCCTGCTTCGCCTCCCGGTCCGCCCGGGCCGGGGCCGCCTGGCCCGCGTCCGCCCGGCGGACCGAAGCGCGGTTCCCGTACGCCCTCTTTCACCGCCGAGGTGGCACCGCCCAGGCGGTACGACAGCCCCACATAAATCATGCGCCCATCGAAGCGGCGCGTGCTCGTCTCGCGCAAGGAAGCGCTGTTGATGACGGTTTCCATCTTGTTGCTGCTGAATACATCGGTCACATTCATGACCAGGCTCAGTTGCGGCGTCACCGTGTGGCGCCAACTCATATTCACCGTATTGTTCGGCGAGCGGTAGCCCTGTCCCGACAGCATCTTGCCTTGCATTTGCAGGGCCAGCTGCAGCTGGTTCGCCGCATCGAACTGGTAGTTCAAGCGCGCGCGGCCACTCAGGGCATTCGCCGTGCGCGTGCTGCGGTTGCCCAGGTCGTCCGAACTGGTCTGCTGGCTGCGCGCCAGGTTGCCGCTCGTGTTCAGGGTCAAGGACGGGGTCAGCTTGCCGCTGACGCTGAACTCCAGACCGCTCGAATGGCTGCCTGCGCCGTTTTCGCGCGTGGTCAAGAGTACGTTATCGCTGATGAAGTAACGGTAATCGACGATGGCGTCCGTGTCGCGCCGGTGATAGGCGCGCAAGCTGCTTTCCAGGCCAAACAGCTTGGTTTCATAGCCGATCTCGAACGAGTCCGTCTGCGTAGGTTTCAGCTTGGGATTGCCGGCCGACACATTGAATTCATCGCGATACACCACGTACGGGTTCAGGTCGCCCGCGCTGGGACGGCGCAGGCGGTGCGCATAGCTGAAGCGCAGATTGCTCTCGTCGCTGACTTTATACGTAGCGAACAGGCTGGGAATGTAGTTGACGTAATTGTTGCCTGCCTCGACGCCGCCCGTGATCTGGCGCACGTTCAAGTCCGTGTATTCGGCGCGCAAGCCGGCCAGCGCGCCCCAGCGCTCGGTCAGGCGCATCTGGTAGGAGCCGTACAGCGCGACGGTGCGCTCGTCCATCTCGAAACGGTTGCTGCGCATGGGGTTGACGGTTTCCGCCAGGCTGCCCGGGCGGATGTCCGTGTACAGGGTGTCGAAACTGCTCTGGTTGTCGGCAACCTTGTAGCCCAGCTTGGCCGTGCCGCCCGCCAGCGGACGCTCGTAGTCGCCGCTGAAGTCGACGATGCGGTTGCCCGTCTCGCTGTGCTGGCGCGCGCGGCTGTCGAAAGCGTTGACGGGCGCGACCGTGTAGCTGTTGGCGTAATCGCTGTCGCTCTCGTTGGTCGAGGACGATACGCGCAGGTCGATTTTCAGGGTTTCGCCTGGCAATTCGCCCTTGTGGTCGTAGCGCGCACCCCAGCTATAGTTGCGGCTGTCGCCGTTGCGCACGGTGCTGCGCACATAGTCGCCGATGGTGCTGCCCGTGCTGTCGCCATTGATGTAGCGGTCGAGCGAGCGCTGGTCGTTGCTGCGCCCGTTATACGACACGCTGGCGGCCAGGGTGTCATTCGTATTCAGGTTGTAATTCACGGTGCCGTGCAAGCCCAGCGAGTCATTCAAGCCATTGCTGGTGGAATGCTGGCTGCTGGGGGCAAAGGCGCCCATACCGGGCGCCAAGCGTTCCAGGCGCTCGCGGCTGACCTCGGCGACGGAATTGCGGCCGTCATGGCGCACATTGATGCCGCCCTGGTAGCCCCACGGCCCTTCATTATAGGTGCCGGAGACGGCACTGTTGTAGCGCCCGGCGATGCCCGCATTTGCGTTGACGGTGGCAAAGCCGCCCGGCTTGCGGTTGCGCCGCATCACCAGGTTCAAAATCGGGCCGCCACCGGCTTCATTACCGAACTGGGCGCCGGGGTTGTTGATCACCTCCACCGATTCGATATCGTCGGCCGCCATGGCGTTCAGGGTGGCGCCGCGCGAATCGCCCTGCAGCATGGCCGACGGCTTGCCATCGATCAATATCTGCACATTGCTGCTGCCGCGCAAGGACACGGAACCGTCGGGATCGACGGCCACCGACGGCACATTGTTGAGCGCATCGGCCGCCGTGCCATTGCTGCTGCTCACATCGGACTTGACATCGTAGACTTGCCTGTCGATACGGCCCGTGGGACGTTCGGCCGTCACGCTGACGGAAGGGGTATCGGCGGCCGGCGCCTTGGCCGATATCGGTGCTGGTGCGGGCTTGACGACGGCGTCGCCGGTGACAGTTTGCGCCTGGACAGCGGCGCCGGAGACCAACAGGCTACCGCCCGCCAGACAGTGGAAAAGGAGTTTATGCATTTGGCTAAAAAATAATCGAGACGCTACGGATGAGGCGCTACGCCGCAGCGTGAGGGCACATTCAAAGCATGCCACGAGTCCCGGGGGCAAAGCAAATGCGAACCATTGTTATTTACTTCAATTTACAAATCTCTTCCACTTGTGGTCGTACAGCCTCATACAGTTGAAGGTAAAACAAAACGCTTGACGAAAGAATATCCTACTTATAGAGTACTCTGCACAACAGAGCGAATAAGGAGAACACGATGCTAAATCCGCAACAAGCCCAACAATACCTGCAGGAAGTGGAGCAAACCCAGACGCGCAGTGAACATTATTTGCGTTATTGGCGCTCGGGAGTCATCGTACAGCTGTGGGGCGTGGTCTGGTTCTGCGCCTATCTCGGCAGCTATCTTGCACCGGCACGCACCGGATATTGCTGGCTGATTGCCGACGTGGCAGGCATGCTCGGTACGGCGTATCTGCTGAGCCGGCAAAAGACCGCCAGCCAGCCGGGCGACCGGCGCATCTGGCTGGCCATGGCCATTCTCGTTGCCTTCGGCATCATGGTGTCGACTTTCATCGTGCACCGGCCCGGCGCCATCTCGGTATTCTGGACCAGCTTGTTCATGCTCGTGTATATGCTTGCCGGCCTCTGGCATGGTGTGCGGTGGACGATATTGGGCTCCAGCATTTGCGTGCTGACTTTCATCGCCTACCATTTTCTCGCCCCCTGGTTCAATCTGGCCATGGCGATACTGGCGGGGGGCGGATTGCTGCTTGGCGGCACCTGGCTGCGCCGCGCCGCCTGAGGAGAACATCATGGCTGGCCTGGACGACATCATCCATCAGAGCACGCGCTTGCGCATCATGACTGCCCTGAATGTATTGCAAGTAAATGAAAGCATCGAGTTCGTGCGCCTGAAAGCGCTGACCGAGGCAAGCGACGGCAATCTTGGGGCTCACCTGGACACGCTGGCACGCGCAGGCTATGTGACGCTCGAAAAGCAGTTCGTCGGCAAGAAACCGCAAACCCGTATCCATACCACTGCGCAAGGACGCGCCGCCTACCAGGCGCATGTCACTGAATTGCGCCGCTTGCTGTCCATATAACATCAACCGAAGGACGAAAAATGAGAAAAATCATACCTTGGTGCATCGCACTGCTGCTGCCAGCCGCAGGACTGGCCTGCGCCGCCGACCTGCTCGTGACCGTCAACAATGTCCAGCCCGGTGCAGGCACAGTAAAAGCGGCCATTTACCAATCGGCCGCGCATTTCCTCTCGAACCCCCTGCAGCAGGCCACGGTGCCAGCCAACGGCAGCACCGTCCAGCTGCACCTGGATAAATTGCCTGTGGGCGAATACGCTGTCGCGGTGTTCCAGGACGTGAATGCCAACGGCAAGCTGGACAGCAACTTTTTCAAGATTCCCAGCGAACCCACGGGCAGCAGCAACGACGCGAGTTCACTGATGGGGCCGCCCAGCTACGACAAGGCGCGCTTCTTGCTGCCAGAAGCAGGTACCACGATTGCCATCAAGCTCACCAACTAAAATCGCAGCACGATCAGTTCAGCAAGCCCTGCCCCCGCGCCAGTTTCAGCCAGCCCGGATATTCCGTCATCAATAAGTCATACAGTTCCGCATCGCTGTGCTCGTCTGGTGAGCTGACGGAAAAGTAATTGGCGTTGTCGACCAGGCGTCCCTGCAATTCGTCGAGCTTTTCCAGGAAGGGAAAGTCGGAATCGGCAAAGGCGGCGAGGAACTTGCTTTTCGACTTGCGCCCCTTGCCGATGCCCATGAATTGCCAGAAGATGGGCTCGTTACTGGCCCAGCGCAATTGCTTCTCCGTTGTCGCCTGGTCGCTGGTGCCGCCATCGGTGACGAACATCACGTACACGGGCAGCTCGGCGGTGACGGGCCGCGTGCGCTCGCCGCCGGCCGCGTCGGGGAAATAAAACGCGCGAATCGCCTGCATGGCAGCGCCATAGCGCGTATCGCCTTCCAGCGGGTGACGGGTGATCGCCTGCCCCACATAAGTGTTGCAATTACTCAATTCCATGGGCGCCGGATGGTGGACATTCTTGCCAAAAAGAAAAACGTCGATCTCGCCATCGTCGTCGAACTTGCAACCGAGGGCGAGGATGCGTTCGGCAAAGCGCTGCACCAGCCCCTCTTTATATAGCCGCCCCATGGAACCGGAAATATCCAGGCATAGACAGACCTTGGCACGGTGCTCGGACAAGCCCACTTTTTGCAGGGACACGCCGGCCTGCTTGACCAGGCTGACCAGTTGCGGCGCCTCGCGTTCGACGCGCTTTTCCAGGTTGATCTTCGCCTGCTGAATTGCCGAAGCCGCGGCAGGAGAGACAGGAGCGGCCTGGTCGACTTCGCCGCCGAAATGGCGCACCAGAGAGTCGAGTCCCCCATTGAAACCCTGGCCCACGGCCATGCAGCGCCAGCCGCCATCCTTGCGGTAGAGTTCAAGCAGCATGACGGCTTTTTCTTGCACGAAATCACTGCCCGCGAAAGCAAAGCGGGCCAATTCGCGTCCGTCCGCCTGCAGGCGCACGTGTCCGGATTGCAGTTGCGACATCACGCCGCCGCCATCGATGGACGCCGTCACGACGAGGCGGTCGATGCCGGCCGGCAAGCGCGCCAGTTGCAAGGCAAACGCGGCCATGTCGCCACCGCTGCCGGCACGCGCTTCCACGCCACCGCACGGCGTGCGCGGCTGGTTGAAAAAGGTCATGTAACGCTCGTCGGACAGTTTGCCGGCAGCATCAAGGCCGAAGCACGCCACATCGAGCGCCAGTCCCTGCACGGCCACGCCGATTTCCAGCACGCCATCGGGAACGAGATTGGCCAGCGGCAAGCGCTGTCCCTTGGACAAGGTTTCCATCAGTGTCTCCTATGCAATGTAGCGGCGCGGATTGTCCGCGTTGAAATCATCTTCATCTTCCTTGTCCTCGCCCTTGAAGACGACGGGACCGTTAAAGGCCAGCTGCAGGCTCTCGCCCTGCCAGCTCAGCCACGGCGTCGCTTCGCTGCCGGGCTCGGACGTCTTGCCCGAGGGTTCCAGGATGATGCTGTCGGGCGTGATGCGCGCCATGCCGATCACATAGGTGTAGACCGTGTCGTCCTCGGCTGCCTTGGACAGGCGGAAGTCGAACGCGCACTCGACGATCTGCTGGCCATATTGCATGACCATTTTCGGCCGCATGGACGCCACCGGGACGGCGCCGTTGGCCAGCGCCGAATACACGCTGAAGACCAGGCCCACCGTGCCGCCGTAATGTTGCGCCAACGCAGGATTGACTTCCACCGTTTCCGTGGCCGGCTCCTTGCCCGCCGCGCCCGCCACATCGCCCAGGTGGCGCACATACGGCATGACGTCGAAGCTGCCGGCCGTGTCCGGCGCCTGGATGAAGCGCATCTGGCCGTTCGGCAAGAGAATGCCGACGCGCAAATCGAGATCGTCGTTATCGTCGTCGCCATCGCCGTTATCGAGCCAGGTGGCCTTCACGGTGAGTTTGCTCGGCGCGCCCGCGCCCTTCTCCAGCGAGACCTTGTGCGTCTGGCCCGCCTTGGTCAGCGAGATTTTCGACAGGGAAATTTTCGGCGCCGCGGGTTCGGGAGCGGCCGGCGCCACTTCGCCGCCGAAATGGGCGACCAGCGCGTCCAGGCCGCCATTGAAACCCTGGCCCACGGCCATGAAGCGCCAGCTCCCGCCCTTGCGGTAGAACTCGCCCAGCATGACGGCTTTTTCTTGCGCAAAATCAGCGCCCGCATACGTGTAGCGGGCCAGCTCGCGCCCGCCGTCGAGCAGGCGCAGATAGCCGCTGCCCAGCTGCGCCATGGTGGCCGCGCCATCGATGGCGGCCGTGACGACCAGGCGTTCGATGGAGGCAGGCAAACGCTCCAGCTGATAGCTGAACCCGGCCGCATCGCCGGACGGCGCCGAGGCTTCGACGCCGCCGCACGGCGTGCGCGGCTGGTTAAAGAAAGTCATGTAGCGGTCGTCGGACAGTTTGCCGTTGGCGTCGAGGCCGAAACAGGCAAAGTCCAGCGGCACGCCGGTACTGGCGAGACCCAGTTGCACGACGTTGCCCGTGACGAGGCCGGACAGCGCAAGACGCTGCCCCTTGATCAGGTTTTCCATGGAGTCAGGCAGATAAGAAGGGAGATGTAAAGAAGAAGCAAAACCGGGCAGCGTGGCCACCCGGCAAAGGTACGCCCTTTCAGGCGGCAACATGCTTTTTACGCATTAATTCCAAACGAACGGGCCAGAGGGCCCAGGCCGCCTTTGAAACCTTGGCCGATGGCCTTGAATTTCCATTCGCTGCCGGCGCGGTAGATTTCGCCGAAGATCATGGCCGCTTCCGTCGAGCCGTCTTCCGACAGGTCGTAGCGGGCGATTTCCGCGCCATTGTCGCCATTCAGGCAGCGGATGTAGGCCTTGCCCACCATGCCGAAGTTCTGCTTGCGGTTTTCCGCGTCGTGGATGGTGACGGCCACGGCGATCTTGTCGATGTCGGCGGGCACGTTGGCCAGGTCGACGGCGATTTTCTCGTCGTCGCCATCGCCGCCACCGGTCGTGTTGTCGCCCGCGTGGACGATGGAGCCGTCAACCGACTTCAGGTTGTTGTAAAAAATGAAATCGGCGTCGGAACGGGCCTTGCCATCCGTTTTCAGCAGGAAGGCGCTACCGTCCAGGTCGAATGCGGCGCCATCGGTGGCGCGCGGATCCCAGCCCAGGCCAATCACAATTTTCGTCAAGCCGGGAGCTTCCTTGCTCAGGTTGACATTGCCGCCTTTTTGCAAACTGATCGCCATGGTGTTTCCTCTTTAATGTGTGGGTTGCATTCGGTGTTTCCGGTCACGTCGCCGGTAGGCCGGCTTGATGAGCCATGAGCCTACCATAAAGTCCCGGCTTGCCAGCCGCGCACTATTGAAAATAATGCCATACAGAAAATACCATGCCGCGGCCTGGATGCGCAAAATGACGGATAATGCCGCTCGACAAAAATTTTCACCATCATGAGCGATACGACTCCTGGCTTGAACTTGCCTGAATGCACCACGCGACTCGTTTGCATTCCCGGCACCTTGTGCGATGAACGCCTGTGGTCGCGCCTGGCGCCTGCCCTGGGCCACGCTTTTCATGTACAGCACGTTCCCTTGCACCAGGCGCGCACGCGCACGCAGATGCAATCGATGATCGCCAGCCACAGTGCCCCGCAAGCCCATCTGGTGGGCTTTTCGCTGGGCGCCTACCTGGCGCTCGAACACGCGCTGGCGCACCCGCAGCGCGTGAAGTCCCTCACTTTGATCGCCAATTCGGCCCAAGGTTTGCTGCCGGCGGAAATTAGCGCGCGCCAGCGTATCGTCGCCATGCTCGAACGCAATGCCTATGCGGGCATCACGCGCCAGCGCCTGCGCGAACTGCTACATCCATCGCACCTGGGCGATGTCGCCATCACGGGCCTGATCCAGCAGATGGGGCTGGACCTGGGCAAGGACGTGCTGCTGGCGCAATTCATCACCACCATCAACCGCCCCGACCTGATGGCGCGCTTGCCGGAGCTCGATTTTCCCGTGCTGATCGTGGGCGCCGAAGACGACAAGCTCGTCGATCCCGACGATCTGCGCGCCATGGCCGCCCGCCTGCCGCAGGCCACCTTGCACTTACTAAAAGACAACACCGGCCACATGATTCCGCTGGAGGCACCAGGCGCGCTGGCGCAAGCCATGCGTGCGCATCTGGAGGCTGCCGGCAATTTCAACGATAATGACGGGCATCGGGCCTCGCCCCAACCTTTTTCACAGAGCCAATGAGCCATTTGACCATCATCGTCGCCACCGACCAGCAAGGCGGCATCGGCATCGACAACACCCTGCCGTGGAAATTGCCGGAAGACCTCGCGCACTTCAAGCGCCTGACGACGGGCCATCCCATCCTCATGGGCCGCAAGACCTTCGATTCCATCGGCCGTCCGCTGCCGAACCGCCGCAACATCGTCATCACGCGCAATCCGGACTGGCGCCATGAGGGCGTGGAAGCGGTGTCGTCGGTGGAAGCTGCCATCGCCCTGCTGGATGGCGCCGAAGGCTATGTCATCGGCGGCGCCGAAATCTACAAGCAGTCACTGGCTCTGGCACAGCGTTTGATCATCACGGAAATCGGCCAGGCGTTTGACTGCGACGCGTTTTTCCCCGCCGTGGATCATGCTGTATGGCAAGAAATCGCGCGCGAAGCGCATGTTTCGGAGAAAGCCGGCCTGCCTTACGCCTTTGTCACGCTGCAACGCAAAGCCTGATATGGTGATATTGATAGCCAGAATGTTGCTGTAATACCCCTGTCACACCTTTGCGTCACGCTAGCGCAAGCTTGTGACGCTTAGCTGCGATATTTTTTTCCCGCAGACGCCGCATTTCTGCGAGAATCCCGTTCTTATTTTTTTTCTGCGGCTGCCGGGGTTCACTACCGCCTGGCTGTTGCGCCCTAGTCCGCCCCTTCATTATGTCAGGGGCGGCTTGCTTTTTTGGAGACATGCATGAAATTTCGTTTCCCCATCGTCATCATTGACGAGGATTTCCGTTCTGAAAATACGTCCGGCCTGGGCATTCGCGCCCTTGCCGCCGCAATGGAAAAAGAAGGCATGGAAGTGCTGGGCGTGACCAGCTACGGCGATTTGTCGCAATTTGCCCAGCAACAATCGCGTGCGTCGGCCTTCGTGCTGTCGATCGACGATGAAGAGTTCGGCGCCGGTTCCATCGAGGAAACCGATCACGCCTTGAAATCGCTGCGCGCCTTCGTCGAGGAAATCCGCTACAAGAACGCCGACATCCCGATTTATCTGTATGGCGAAACGCGCACCTCGCGCCATATCCCCAACGATATCCTGCGCGAACTGCATGGCTTCATCCACATGTTCGAAGATACGCCGGAATTCGTCGCGCGCCACATCATCCGCGAAGCGAAATCCTACCTCGATGGCCTGTCGCCGCCGTTCTTCCGCGCGCTGGTGCACTACGCCAACGACGGCTCCTACTCGTGGCATTGCCCCGGCCACTCGGGCGGCGTGGCATTCCTGAAGTCGCCGATCGGCCAGATGTTCCACCAGTTCTTCGGTGAAAACATGCTGCGCGCCGACGTCTGCAACGCCGTCGAGGAACTGGGCCAGCTGCTCGACCATACGGGTCCTGTCGCCGCGTCGGAACGCAATGCGGCGCGCATTTTCAATGCCGATCATTGCTATTTTGTCACCAACGGCACCTCCACCTCGAACAAGATGGTATGGCACTCGACCGTGGCGCCGGGCGACATCGTCGTCGTCGACCGCAACTGCCACAAGTCGATCTTGCATTCGATCATCATGTGCGGCGCCATTCCCGTCTTCCTGATGCCGACGCGCAATCACCTGGGCATCATCGGCCCTATCCCGCTGCATGAATTCACGCCGGAAAGCATTGCCCGCAAGATCGAGGCGAATCCGTTCGCGCGCGAAGCGAAGAACAAGAAACCACGTATCCTGACCATCACGCAATCGACCTACGATGGCGTGATCTACAACGTGGAAACCTTGCGCGAAATGCTCGACGGCAAGATCGACACCCTGCACTTCGATGAAGCATGGCTGCCGCACGCCACCTTCCACGATTTCTACAAGAATATGCACGCCATCGGCAAGGACCGTCCGCGCGCCAAGGAATCGATGATCTTCTCGACCCAGTCCACGCACAAATTGCTGGCCGGCCTGTCGCAGGCTTCGCAAATCCTCGTGCGCGAATCGGACACGGTCAAGCTGGACCAGGACGCCTTCAACGAGGCTTACCTGATGCACACCTCGACTTCGCCGCAATACTCGATCATCGCTTCGTGCGATGTGGCCGCGGCCATGATGGAAGCGCCGGGCGGCACCGCCCTGGTGGAAGAATCGATCATGGAAGCGCTCGATTTCCGCCGCGCCATGAAAAAAATCGACCAGGAATGGGGCCAGGACTGGTGGTTCCAGGTGTGGGGTCCGGCCACCTTCAACGACGAAGGCATGGGCCAGCAGGAAGACTGGATGATACGCGCCGAGGATGACTGGCACGGCTTCGGCGACCTGGCTCCCGGCTTCAACATGCTCGACCCGATCAAGGCGACCATCGTCAACCCGGGCCTGTCGCTGGACGGCCAGTTCGGCGAAACGGGCATTCCCGCGTCCATCGTCACCAAGTACCTGGCCGAGCACGGCGTCATCATTGAAAAATGCGGCCTGTACTCATTCTTCATCATGTTTACCATCGGCATCACCAAGGGCCGCTGGAATACCTTGCTGACGGCCTTGCAGCAGTTCAAGGACGACTACGACAAGAACCAGCCGATGTGGCGCATCCTGCCGGAATTCGCGGCGGCCAACCCCCGCTACGAAAAAATGGGCTTGCGCGACCTGTGTCAGCAAATCCACGATTTCTACAAGGCTTACGACGTGGCGCGTTTGACGACGGAAATGTATCTGTCGGACATGATCCCGGCCATGAAACCGTCGGACGCGTTCGCCAAAATGGCACACCGCGAAATCGAGCGCGTGGCCATCGACGAACTGGAAGGGCGTATCACGTCCATCCTGCTGACGCCGTATCCACCGGGCATTCCGCTCTTGATCCCGGGCGAGCGCTTCAACAAGACCATCGTCGACTACCTGCGCTTCGCGCGCGACTTCAACGAGCGCTTCCCCGGCTTCGAGACGGATGTGCATGGCCTCGTGAAACGCGAAGTCGATGGCAAGCGTGGTTACTTCGTCGACTGCGTCAAATTGGACGAGAACGTCTAAAAACGTCGCCCTTCCTTAAACAGTGGCAATGAACGCCGCCTGATGCAGATCAGGCGGCGTTTTTCATTTCAGACGGTTGCTCATGGCTGGCGCCGCTGAAGGACGGGGCGGATGACGAACGGCTCTTCGCCGATAGCGTAAAAACCATCGTTTCCGGCGTAGCGAGTTTCCTTGTCAAGATAAGCTTTCACACAAGCTTAATTGGCAGGAATGATTACGTCGCCTATCCACCACAGTGCACGCGATCTGGAAAAAATATTTTTCATTTTCAAAAAACAAACTTCGCTCTACCTCACCAAAAACATCCTCAATAACACGTCAACGCCCGTCAAAAATAAACGTAGCCAACACGTAAATAGTTAATTGGAAACAGGATTTTGGTAAGCAAGCCCTACAATTAACGGGCTATATTTTTATTGCCCGAAAGAAATTAAATGACTGACCCTACTTTGCGCCGTTTGCTGGCCATCACGTTGCTCAGCCTGCTTGCCGCCTGCGGCGGTGGTGGCGAAAGCAAGACCGGCTCCACCCAGAACCCGGACGTTTCGGTCGTGCCGCCGACGACCACCGCCCCCGGTACCACGCCTGGCGACACCATTCCGCCGCCCCCCCTGACCACGCCGCCGGCCAACCAGAAGGCCACTTTTACGCGCCCGGAAGCGTCGCGCTTCCTGGGCCGCGCCACGTTCGGCCCGGACATGGCCGCCATCGATGCGCTGGCTGCCAGCGATAGCGACGCCTGGTTCCGCGCACAGTTTTCCAAGCCACAAACCTTGCATCGCAAATATATCGACGCCAAGTATCCCGCTGCGGGCGCGGCGGCCACCCAGGCCAGGCCGAACGATTTTTATGAATCGTTCTGGCAGCAGGCCGTGCGCGGCGACGACCAGTTGCGCCAGCGCGTAGCCTTTGCCCTGTCGGAAATCTTCGTCGTCTCCACGCAAAACGAGGCCGTATGGCCGCAAACGCGGGGCCTCGCCAGTTACTACGATATGCTGGGGCAACAGGCGTTCGGCAACTTCCGCACCCTGCTGCAGGGCGTGGCCACCCACCCGATGATGGGGCTATACCTGTCGCACCTGCGCAACCAGAAGGAATCGGCCACGCGCACGCCCGACGAAAATTTCGCGCGCGAAGTCATGCAGTTATTTACCATCGGCCTGTACCAGCTGAACGCGGATGGCTCATTGAAATTGTCCGGTGGCAAACCCATCGACACCTACGCGCGCGACGATGTGAGCGGCCTGGCGAAAGTATTTACGGGCTGGAGCTGGGCCGGCCCGGACCAGGGCGCGAACCGTTTTTATGGCAGCGTGGCCGATCCGGACCGCGACTGGAAACCGATGCAGAACTATGCGGCGTTTCACTCCACCAGCGAAAAGCGCTTTCTCGGCGTGAGCGCGGCGGGCGCGGCCGGCGGCGAAGCGGACATGGCGCTGGCCCTCGACACCCTGTTCAACCATCCGAATGCGGGCCCCTTCTTTAGCCGCCAGCTGATCCAGCGCCTGGTCAGCAGCAATCCCAGCCCGGCTTATGTGGGCCGGGTTGCGGCCACCTTTGCCAATAATGGCTCTGGTGTGCGCGGCGACATGCAAGCCGTGATCCGCGCCGTGCTGCTGGACCCCGAGGCGCTGGCGCCAGCCGGCAGCAGCCTGCGCACGGGCAAACTGCGCGAACCGCTTGTGCGTCTCGGCAACTGGATGCGCGCGTTTAACGCCAAAGATGCCGCCTTGCAGTACCGCATCTATTACCTGAGCGATCCGCTGTCGGGACTGGGGCAGAATCCCATGAACGCGCCGTCCGTCTTCAACTACTTCCGCCCCTCGTACGTGCCGCCCAACTCGGCGCTGGCGACGGCGGGCCTGGTGGCGCCGGAAATGCAGATCACGTCCGAGCCGTCCGTCACCGGTTACCTGAACTTCATGCAGGACGCCATCCGCGGCGGCGTGGCGGAAAGCCGTGCCGTGCGGGCCGACTACTCGGCCGAACTGGCTCTGGCCGACCAGCCGGGCGCCTTGCTGGAGCGGGTCAACTTGCTGTTGATGTCCGGCAATATGTCGTCCCGGCTACGCAGCAAGATCGTCTCGGCTGTGACCAGCATCGCGATTCCCGAAGCCAGCGGCAGCAATGCCGCGCAAGTGACGACGGCGAAAACCAACCGCGTGCACCTGGCCATTTTCCTGGCCATGGCCTCGCCTGAATACCTGGTTCAAAAATAAGGAAGCTGCATGACTATCACCTCCCACTTCTCACGCCGCCGCTTCCTCGGTTCCATGCTGGGCCTGGCCGGCAGCACGGCCGCGCCATTCGCCCTCAACCTGGCCGCCATGGGCCAGGCCGCAGCCCAGTCCGCCGACGACTACAAGGCCCTCGTGTGCCTGTTCATGGCCGGCGGCAACGATACCTTCAACACGGTACTGGCCACCGACACGCCATCCTGGAGTGAATATTTGCGGCTGCGCAACACGGGCGGCAACGATTCGATCCACCTGCCCGGCGTCGGCGAAACGGGCGGCGTGCTGCCGATCGTGCCCGCCACGGCGCAGGCGGGCCGCAGCTTCGCCCTGCATCCCGCCCTCGCCCCCGTGAAAGACCTGTTCGACGGCGGCCGTGCCGCCATCCTTGCCAATGTGGGCACCCTGATCCAGCCTGTGACTCTGGCGCAATACAAGGCAGGCAACGTGGCGCTGCCGCCGAAACTGTTTTCGCACAACGACCAGCAATCGACCTGGCAATCGGGCCTGCCGGAAGGCGCCAGCGTGGGCTGGGGCGGACGCCTGGGCGACCTGCTGGGCACGGGCAACGGCTATGCGACGTTCACAGCCATCTCGGCCGCGTCGAACGCGCTGTTCCTCAGCGGGCGCCAGGTGCGCCAGTTCCAGGTGGGACAGGCGGGCGCCGTGCCGATCCGCAATATCGGCGGTAGCGGCTACCTGTTCGGCACCACCCAGGGCGAGACCGCCTTGCGCGACATCATCAGCACGGCGGGCGACGACATGATGGAACAGGAACACGTGGCGACAGTCCAGCGCGCCATTTCCAGCCAGAGCGTGCTGAGCGGCGCCATGCTGGCGGCCGGCGCGGGCGGCGTGCCCAATCCGCCGCCCTATGTCAACCCGAACACGGGCGCGTCCGGCGTCAACCAGTTGGCCGTGCAATTACAGACGGTGGCGCGCATCATCGGCGGACGCGGCGCCCTGGGGGCGAAACGGCAAGTGTTTTATGTAACCCTGGGCAGTTTCGACACGCATGACCGGCAAAAAGTGCTGCATGCTGACCTGATGGCCCGCCTGGCGCACGCGCTGGCGTATTTCGACGCCACCCTGGCGACCCTGCAGGGCGCCGACGTGCGGCGCCAGGTGACGACCTTCACGGCATCGGACTTCGGCCGCACCTTCAGCAGCAACGGCGACGGCACGGATCACGGCTGGGGCGCGCACCACTTTGTCGTGGGCGGTGCCGTGAAGGGCGGCGATATCTACGGCGCCTTCCCCACCACGGGCCTGGGCCATGCGCTGGACGTGGGCTCCGGCGCCCTGCTGCCGACCACCTCCGTCGACCAGTACGGCGCCACCCTGGCCAAGTGGTTCGGCGTGGCCGACAGCCAGCTGCCCGACGTGTTCCCGAATATCGGCAACTTCAGCCGGCGCGACCTGGGTTTCATGACGGCAAGCTAACCGTTCACGGCCACCGTCAAGGTCACCACATAACCATCGGTGGCATTGCCCGTCACCGTGGCCATCTGCAGGCTGGTGCCGCATCATTTAGAGGTCGGATGCCAGGCCGTGATCATGTAATCCCATACATGCTCCAACAAGTGGGGCAAGCCCGCCAAGGCGGGGCTCAGGCTGGCGCACAGGAACAGCACGTGGTGGCATGTCGCGAGAGCGCCTGCAAGCTGCTGCCCGGACGCAAGGCATGGATGCGCATGCTGACTTTCCCTGTGGTCGCGCGTGCCGTTTACGGGAGTCGCCGGGGGCGGCGCGGAACTTGGCGGCTGTCGCGCCGCTGCTGCGCCTGCTTGCGCTGTTCCGGCGTCAGCACGGCCAGCAATTGCTGCTCCAGCCGCGCCTGCTGCAAGCTGATTGTCGCCATCGCTTGCGCCGCCGTGTTCGCCAATGCGCTGGCCTTCGCATCGTCGTAAGCGCTGGACGCGGCCAGCGCGCGCAGCTGTTCATGGGCCTTGAAAGCGATCTTTTCCTGCTCCCGCAGCAGGGGCGCCTGGGCATAGGTGGCGGCGAAGACCTTGTCCTGCTGCGCTACACTCAACTCGATGCCGCGCAGGAACGGCGGCAAGCCTTGCGCGCCGGGTCCGCCTGGAGCGTGGCCAAAGCCGGGCGGCGACCCTTCCATGGCGCGCGGCGGCGGGCCGTCCGGTGCAGATTCTTGCTGGGCCAGCGCCAGCAGCGGCATGCTGCAGGTGGACAACAGCAACAGGGATACGGCGATATTCAGGTATTTCATCGGACTTTCCTTTCGTGACGATCAGCCTTGATTGTCGGCGTCTGGCATGTAAAGCAACGTTAGGGCCGCGTAAAAGCGTGTAAAGGAAGGTGCACTAGGAAGGTGCACAAATGTAAGTGGACGTATGTAAAAGCGGGTAAAACCGCCCTGAACGGCGCCCTTTGACTGCTATCATCGGGCGATATTCACCCGAAAAAAGCACAGGCATGAGCAAGGTTTTATTAATCGATGACGACGTGGAACTGGTCGGCATGTTCCAGGAATACCTGACGCAGGAAGGTTTTGACGCCCGTGCCGTGCATGACGGCGAAAGCGGTGCGGCCGAAGCGCTGACGGGCCTGTACGCCATCGCCATCCTCGACGTCATGATGCCGCGCATGAATGGCCTGGAAACCCTGCGCCGCATCCGCGCCGGCAGCAGCCTGCCCATCTTGATGCTGACGGCGCGCGGCGACGATACGGACCGCATCGTGGGGCTGGAGCTGGGCGCCGACGATTACGTGACGAAACCGTGCACGCCGCGCGAGCTGACGGCGCGCATCCGCGCCATCCTGCGCCGTTCGCAAGCGGCGCCGCACGACAGCTCGGGCCTGGCGCTGCTGGCCGTGGGCCAGTTGACGATGTGGCCCGAACAGCGCCGCGCTGCCTGGGCCGGCGCGCACCTGGAACTGACGAGCACGGAATTCAACCTTCTGGAAGTACTGGTGCGCCATGCCGGCAAACCCGTGAGCAAGAATCAATTGTCTGAACTGGGTCTGGGACGGCCCATGGCCCGCTTCGACCGCAATATCGACGTGCACTTGAGCAGCCTGCGCCGTAAACTCGGCAGCCTGGCCGACGGCCGCTCCTGCCTGCAGACCGTGTACCGTCTCGGCTACCAGCTGATCAAGGAGTAAGCGTGGGCCGTCTGTTCTGGAAATTTTTTCTGTGCATCATGCTGGCGCAAGTGACGGCCACCATCGGCATCGGCGGCACCTTCTGGCTGAAAAACCGGGCTGCGCAGCAGGAGCGGGCGCTCGACATCGACACCAGTCCGCCCGCACAGATGGCCATCGAAGCGGCCAGCGCCACGCTGGAAACGGGCGGCAGCCAGGCCTTGCAGAAATTTCTCGGCAAGATGGAGCGCATGCGCGTGTTTGCCATCGATGCGCAGGGGCAAGAATTGATGGGCCGCAAGGTCCATCCGGCCATACTCGGCAAGGCGCGCGCGCTGCTGGCGCAAGGCTCGCCGCATGCCGTGGTGCGCGAGGTCAGCGGCAGCGACGGCGTGCGCTACCTGCTGTTCCTGCCCTCATCCGTACGCTTTCGCACTGCCGAGGCGGGCGCCGCGCGCGACACGCTCAATGCCGTCGCCATGAACGGCCCGCGCTCCATGGGACCCGGTCCACGACCCAACGAAGCGGGCGCCCCGCCGCCACGCGGCGAATTCGGCCGCGGCATGCCAGCCGGCCCCCGCATGGACAGCCCCTACCGCACCTTCACTCCCTTGGCCGCCGCCATCGCCGCCAGCCTGCTGTTCTCCTTCTTGCTGGCCTGGTATTTTGCGCGCCCCATCCGCGACTTGCGCCAAGCGTTCGAGGCCGCCTCGCAAGGCAACCTGGCGCCGCGTTTTCATGCCAGCGGCAAGCGCGGCGATGAGTTGACGGACCTGGGCCGCGATTTCGACCGCATGACGGGCCGTTTGCGCAGCCTCATGGAGAGCCAGACGCGCTTGCTGCATGATGTCTCGCACGAGCTGCGCTCGCCATTGGCGCGCTTGCAGGCCGCCATCGGCCTGGCGCACCAGCAGCCGGACAAGATGGACGCCTCGATGCAGCGCATCGAACGCGAAAGCGAACGCATGGATAAGCTGATCGGCGAACTGCTGACCCTGTCGCGGCTGGAAGCGGGCGCCGGCTCCCCCCTCAGCGAAGACGTCGGCATCGCCGACCTGTTGCACGACATTATGGAAGACGCCCGCTACGAAGCAAAGGCGCGCCAGGTGGGCATAGCCATGGCGGGCGACGCGGCCATCGCCGACGCCGCTGTCACGGGCCGGCCTGAACTGCTGGCGCGCGCCGTGGAAAACGTGGTGCGCAATGCCGTCAAGCACAGCCCCGATGGCGGCACGGTGGAAGTGAATTTGTCGCGCCAGCATGATTGGCTGCGCATCGCCGTGCTGGACCGGGGGCCAGGCGTGGCCGGCGCCGACCTGGCCAACATCTTTCAACCGTTCTTCCGCGCCAGCCATACCCAGCACAGCACGGACGGTCATGGCCTGGGCCTGGCCATCGCCCAGCACGTCATCAGTGCCCATGGGGGTCGCATCGGGGCCACCTTGCGCAGCGGTGGCGGGCTGTGCGTGGAAATGCTGCTGCCCGTCAAAACGCCAGGCTGACCTGTCGGCGAGCCTGGCGTTGAGCATTACCGGGAACCTTGTTACGCCTGCGTATCGATGATGCTGCCCAGGGTGGACGAGCTTGATTTGGCAGGACTCGTCGCCGTATCGGCGCTGCTGGTTGTCGGCGTATCTTGTTGCGCCGCCTGTTGCGCGGCCGCCGCTTGCAGTTGCGCAATTTGTGCCTGCAAGGCCTGGATTTGCTGCGCCAGCTGCTGCTGCAGCTTTTGCGACGCGTCCGTCTGCGTGCCCTTCTGCGTTTCCGTCAACTGCTTTTGCGCCGCCGTGATCTGCTTTTGCAGCGCCGCGATCTGCGAACTGCTGCCCGAACTGGCGCTACCGGCCGCGCCGACTGTGCCGACTGCGCTGCCTGAACCGATTGCCGCTACCATGATGCCTCCCGAATGTGTCGATACCAAGGTTAACGGCAGGCATGGGCGCGGATGTAGTGCCGCGGGTGTAAAGGCAGGTAAAGAGCGCGGCCGGCACACATTGTTGCTCCTCGGCACAAAAAACTGGCACACTGACGCTACTCCAGCCAAACCCTGATCGGATCGCCATGTCCCTGCTGCCCGCCCTGCCCGACCACGTGCCCCGCCAGCGCTGCGGCGTGATCGAGTTTCCCGTCCACCACATGCGTGGCGGCACATCGACAGGCCTGGTCTTGCATGCGTCCTGCGTGCCGGCCGACCCGGCGCTGCGCGAGGAATTGCTGCGCCACCTGATGGGCGTGCCCCAATCCGGCCAGCTGCCGGGCAACCGGCAGATCACGGGCCTGGGACGCGGTGCGCCCACCAGCAACAAAGTCTTCCTGGTCGAGGTGGAACAGCATGCCGGCCAGCCGCGCCTGGTCAGCACCCTGGCGCAGCTGGCCGGCGAGCACGGAGATATCGACTGGAGCGTGAACTGCGGCAATATGTCGTCCGCCCTGCAACTGTGGGGCCTGGACAGCGGCGTGATCGAGGCGCTGGCCATCGGCGCGCACGATATCGATATCCGCAACACCAACACGGGCGTCATCACCACCTCGCGCATGGCGCGCGAACTCGATGGCAGCTTTACGGCCACCGGCATTCCCGGCGTGCCCGGCAGCTTCCCCCGCGTCGACCTGTTCCTGCAGCAACCCGCGGGCGCCAAGACGGGTAAATTATTACCGACAGGCAAGGCGCAAGACAAGGTACACGGCTACGACGTCTCGTGCGTGGACGTGGCCGTGCCCATGGTCATCGCGCTAGCGAGCCAGTTCGGCAAGACGGCACAGGAAGCAATACGGGAACTGGAGGCGGACACGGCGTTCATGCAAGCCATCCGCCAGGTGTGGAGCGCGGCGGGACTGCTGATGGGCTTGCGGCGGCGCGATGGCGGGTTGATGACATTGGAAGAACTGGAACGCAGCGCAACCATCCCCAAGTTCTGCATTGTGGCAGCGGCAACGGGAGAGGGAAATATTGCGGTACGCTACTTTACGCCGCAAGCGGGCCACGCCTCGCTGGCCGTCTCGGGCGGCTGCTGCCTGGCGGCGGCTTGTCTGATACCGGGCACGGTGGCGCATGCGCTGGTGCGCGGCGTGCCGCCCGTCGGGCAAGCGGATGCAGAGATTGAACTGGGCATAGCAAACCCGGCCGGCATCCTGGCCACCACCATCGTGGCGCGCCAGGACGGGGCGACGGGAAACATCGTCATCGACAGCGCGGCCTACCGGCGCAGCACGCAAATCTTGCTGCGCGGCCATGTTCCCCTGTACCAGCCGTCAGCCGCACTGAAAGCGTGGCTGCTGAAACAGTTTTAAAGCAAGACCAGGCAGGCCTGGTGCCCCGCCCTTCACGGCAATCAGGTCTTGGGCAGGGTTACGCCAACCTGGCCCTGGTATTTGCCGCCACGATCCTTGTACGAGGTTTCGCACACTTCATCGGACTCGAAGAACAGCACTTGCGCCACGCCTTCATTGGCGTAGATTTTCGCCGGCAACGGCGTCGTATTCGAAAACTCCAGGGTCACAAAGCCTTCCCATTCCGGTTCGAACGGGGTGACGTTGACGATGATGCCGCAGCGCGCATAGGTGCTCTTGCCCAGGCAAATCGTCAATACGTTGCGGGGAATGCGGAAATACTCGACCGTGCGGGCCAGCGCAAACGAGTTCGGCGGGATGATGCAATAACCCTTGCCCGACACATCGACGAAATTATTCGCGTCAAAATCCTTGGGATCGACGATGGTGGTGTTGATGTTGGTGAACAACTTGAACTCGTCGGCGCAGCGGATGTCATAGCCATAGCTGGACGTACCGTAGGATACGATGCGGTTGCCGTCGCGTTCCTTGACCTGGCCCGGTTCGAACGGCTCGATCATGCCCGTTGTTTCCGCCATGCGGCGTATCCATTTATCGCTTTTAATCGTCATCGCAGGGGGTTCTTTCTAGAATATCAGAATGGCGGGGGCCGCACGCCTGCTGCAGGCACGGCCCGAATGGCAGGATTTTACGCGAAAAACCGCCACTTTTGGCCCTTGCGAGATGAAAATCGTTGGTGTCAGGCTACTGTTTCGCCAGCAAGGAAGTGATCATCTCGCGCACCACTTGCGCCGTCAGTTCAGGGTTTTCCATGGGAAACAGATGGCCGCCCGGTACCTGGCGGAAAAACTTGCCGACCAGCTTGCGCGTGGCCATCAAGCCCGCCTGACGGCATTCCACCGATTCCGTGCCGCCGATAAAGCCGATGGGCACGGGAAAACCATCCTTGACGAGGCTGCCGATGTGATGCGGCAAGCTGCGGTAGACATCGGTTTCCACTTCGCGCGTAAAGCGCAGCTGCACCCCTTGCGGATGAGGGACCAGGCCGCTGTCTATGTAATCGCGCAACACCTGCGGCGCCCAGATAGCGAACATGTCCTTGGCGGCAAAGTGTGCATACGCGGCTTGCGCGTCGGGCCACAGCTTGCGCCGCCGGGCGGAAAAACGCGACGGAGAAAACCGCTCGCCCAGGGCCGTGTTGCGCGCCAGGCGCACCAGCAAGGCGCGCCAGCCCGCCACCACGGGCGAATCGAGCAAGACCACGCAGCGCACCAGGTCGGGCCGCTGCTTGGCCACCATCACGCTGAGCATGCCGCCGAGCGAATGGCCGACGAGGATCACGGGCCCGCTGTAGCGGCGCTCCAGCTCATCGATATACTCGCGCACCAGTTCGGGCCAGCCCGTGCTGACGGGGTACTCGGGGTCGTGCGCATGCATGTCGAGCGCCTGCACATCGTAGTGCTGGCCCAGCAAGCCGAACAGCTTGCGGTAGGTGCCGGCAGGATAACTGTTGGCGTGGGCAAAGTGCAGTTGCGGGAGTGTCATCGTGGGATGTTGCCGGTGAATGCGATAGGCAATTGTAATGGCATGCCGGCACGACGTATCAGAGGAAGGCCTCTAATTTCCGAGGTACCAGCGGGCGCGTTGGCGCCATGCCGGGCACGAAGGAAGCCAGCACCTCCCCCAGTTCGGCCATCGATTCCACTACACAAAAAGCGTCGTCAAACGCGTGGTGACGGTTCATGTGATTGCGCACAATGATGCATTCCAGCCCGGCCGCGTTCGCGGCGCGCAAGCCGCGCGGCGAGTCTTCCACGGCCACGCAGTCGGCAGCGGCCAGGCCCAGGCGCTGCAAGCCCAGCTGATAGCCGTCGGGCGCCGGCTTGCTCTCCCCATACATTTCACGCGTCAGCACGAAGTCGAAGTGCTGCAACATGCCCGTGGCCGCATGGCTGATCTGGAAGTGCTGTGCGTAAGCGCTCGTCACCACGCCCATGGCCACATGCGGGCGCAGCGCCGCCAGCACCGGTTCGATGCCGGGTATGGCCAGCCCACGCGCCTGGCGCAAGCGTTGCGCAAACAGCAAGGTGCGCTCGGCACGCAGACGCTCGACCAGTTCGATAGCGTGGCCCTGCCCCAGCAGCACATGCCAGGCGCCGTAGTTATTGTCCAGGAACCAGTCAAAGAATTGCTTCGACGTCAAGTCTATGCCGTAGGGCAAGAGCAAGTCGCGGTTGCTTTCGTAAAACAGCTGCTCGGTGTTGACCAGCACGCCATCGTTGTCCCACAGCACGCCCTGGATGGTTTTCACGGTGAGGTTTTTACGTGCAGTCAATTACTTGAAAAATATGTCGTAAGACAATTTCACGATCAGCAGCAGCAGCAGCACGAGGAACAGGATGCGCACGAAGGCGGCGCCGCGGCGCACGGCGATCCAGGTGCCTGTCAGGGCGCCCAGGATATTGCACACAGCCATCGGTGCGGCCACCGCGTAGACCACATGGCCGGCGGGAATGAAGAAAGCCAGCGCGGCCACGTTGGTGGCGATATTCACCAGTTTCGAGCAGGCCGAAGCGAGGATGAAATCGAAACCGAAGACGCGGATGAAGAGGAAAATCAAAAAACTGCCCGTGCCCGGCCCGAACAGGCCGTCATAAAAGCCGATCGCGCCGCCGATGACGATGGCGAGGATGCGTTCGCGCGGACCGATGGGGCGCGCTTCGCGCGTCGTGCCGAAATCCTTCTTGATGAAGGTGTAGATGGCCATGATGATGATCAACACCAGCACCATGGGGCGCACCACCTGCTGCGGTACATACGACACGGCCGCCGCGCCGATGAAGGACATGACGAAGGCGCTGGCCACGGCCGGCAGCACCAGCAGCCAGGGGATGTGCACCTTGCCGACAAACGAGCGGGCGGCAAACGTGGTGCCGCAGGCGGACGCCAGTTTATTCGTGCCCAGCAAAGATGTGGAGGCCATGTTCGGCATCAGGTTGAACAGGGCCGGCAGCTGGATCAGCCCGCCCCCGCCCACGGCGGCATCGATCAGGCCGGCAAAGAAGGCAAATAAACACAGCAGCGAGATGGTCAGCATGATAGGCAGTAAGGAATGGGCGACAGCGGCAGTATAGGCGCCGTGGATTTTTCCGGATGCAACTTCAAATTGCGGAAAACGCAATCAGGCGTAACGCTTGACGGAATGCGCCCCGTGCGGTCTACTGGCCTCTTTTGCCAGGAGTCACGCGATGTCGATGAAACTGATGTGGGAGATCCGTGCCTTTTGCACCGTGGTCGAAAAGCGCAGCTTCATCCACGCGGCGCGCATGCTGGGACGCTCGCCGTCCGCCGTCACGCGCGCCATCCAGTTCCTCGAAGACGCCATCGGCGCCGAGCTGATCCTGCGCACGCAAAAGCAGTTCACCCTGACGACGGCCGGCGAAACGTATTATGCGTCGGCCAAGCACTTGCTGGAAACGCAGGCCGAGGCGGAAGATCAATTGGCCGAGCTGAGCAACTCGCCGCAAGGCTGGGTGCGCCTTTCGGCGCCGGAAATCCTCTCGCTGGGTTTCCTGCCGAAGGTGGTGGCGCAATTTTCGCGCGATTACCCGAACGTCTCGGTGGACATCCATTTCTCGGACAAGTCGATCGATCCCATCCAGGAAAAGCTGGACTTTGCCATCCGCGGCGCATTCCCCCAGTCGAGCGAGCTGATCGGCTATCCCCTGTGGAACTACCGCCGCTACATGTACGCCTCGCCCGACTATATACAACGCATGGGCGCGCCCGACGAACCCGAAGAGCTGGCCGGCCACGACATCATCATGCACTCGGCCCCGCGCATCCTGCGCGACTGGCATTTCGTCTCCAGCGACCGCAACGTACGCTACCAGGTGCAACCGCGTTTCCGCTTCACTTCCGGCATCGCCACTTTCCAGGCCGCCCTGGAAGGCGCCGGCATCGTGCGCCTGGCCAGCTGGCTGGCGGAACCGGCTGTCGCCAACGGCAGCTTGCACAGAGTCTGCACGGCGTACCGGCTGACGTCGTCGAAGGAGCTCGATCCCAGCATCCATGCCGTGTATGGCACCTCGCGCATGGCCAAGGGGGCGCGGCTGTTTCTGGAATATGTGCGCCAGCGGGGGCTGGAGATACCAGATGAACGGCTAATGTAGCGCCTATGCCGCGGCGCCAGCGTCGCTATACACGGCGAACTGCGCGCCATCGAAGACAAAAGCGGCCACTTCGCGCATGCCCAGCCGTTCGTGCGCACGCAGCGAGCCGATATTGTCGCGCCGGATGAACAGCACTGCCTCCGCGCGCCCATGCTGCTCTCGCATGGCAGAGTACAGCAGCGCCAGCAAACCCTGTCCCCGCTCCGAGTCCGCAATGCAGACGGGACCGTACACATAAGCGTTTTCACTTCCGGCATATGCGGCCAGCATGGCCAGCACCACGGGCGCCTGCACGGTGGCGGTCGCCGCGCTGAACAGCACGCCAACGACAGGCCCGTCCGCTGCATGCAGCGCGACGATGACGGGCGATTGTCCATCCGCCATGGCGGCCACCTTGTCGCGCGAAAACTCACCCGTCAGGCTGCCGCCCTGCGAGGGGGAGTTGGCTTGCAGCAAGGCAGTGATGGCGTCGATGTCGGCGGCCTGGGCCGTGCCAATACGGTAAGCGTGGCTGGAATGGCTCAATCTGGGCTCCTCGGACGATGATTTGGGCAGCGTAGCATGAAAGCGCTAGCGCCCATGCCAGTAGCGCGGCCGGCTGGCACGATACTGCGTCACATCAATATTGCTCCCAAATTCCATCACCACTGCTCCCGCCACATCCGTGCGCAGCCGCGTGATGCCCATATCACCATAGCGCGCATACACCTGCGCCTTCGGATGCTTATAGCGATTCCTGTGCCCCACCTGGAAAATTGCCAAGGTCGGATGGACGGCGTTCAGGAAAGCCTGGGTCGACGAGGTGCCGCTGCCGTGGTGCGGCGCCAGCAGCACGTCGGCCGCCAAGTCGCCCTCGGCCGAGCGCGCCAGCAACTGCGCTTCCTGCGCCGCTTCGATATCGCCGGCCAGCAAAATTGCATGCTCGCCTGCCGTGATTTTCACGGTGCAGCTACGGGCGTTCGGTTTCAGCGATATATCGTCGTGGCTCGCTGGCAGCGGGTGCAGCATGGCGAAATGTACGCCTTCCCAGGTCCAGCTCTGACCCGCCATGCAGTGCAAATACGGGCGCCGGGCTTGCCGCCGGGCCTCGACCGCCGGGTGGCCATCGAACAGCGACGAGGCCAGCCAGCCCACGTCTATGTTTTCCAGCAAGGAAACGGCGCCGCCCCCATGATCCAGGTCGCTGTGGGAAATGATCACGCCGTCGAGCTTGCCTATGCCGCGCGCGCGCAAGTAAGGCACGATGACCCTGCTGGCGCCATCGGAATCGAGGCTGTAGGCCGGACCCGTGTCGTACAGCAGGCGGTGCCCATGCGTTTCCACCAGCACGGCCATGCCTTGTCCCACGTCGAAGGCCGTGACCCACATGCGGCCCGGCGGCGGACTGGACGGCAAGGCCGTCAGCAGCGGCAGCCAGCCCAGCATGCCGGCCCAGCGATGGGGCCATCCGCGTGGCGCCAGCAGCCACGCCGTGCCGAACAATGCCCAGCAAAAACTCCACCACGGCGGCGCGGGCGCCGTCCACACGGCAAAACGGCGCGCCCCCAGCCAGTCCAGCACTTGCGCCAGCATCTGCACGATGGCATGCGCCAGCAGCAACAGCCCATCACACAGGGGCGCGGGGAGCAGGCTGCCCGCCAGCGACAGGGGCGTGACGAGCAGGCTGATGATGGGAATGGCCAGTGCATTGGCCACGGGGCTGACCAGCGATACTTGCGAGAACAGGAGCATCGTCAAAGGCACCAGCCCCACCGTCACCACATACTGCGTATGCGCGCCCAGCGCCACGGCCGCGCGCAAACGGCGCCAGCGGCTGGCGCTCTCCGGCAAGGGCGCCGTGGTGCGGCCCGCCGTGGCGTACAGCATGGTGGCGACGGCGCCGAACGACAGCCAGAAGCCGGGCCACAGCACGGCCCACGGGTCGAGCAACACGACCACGCCCAGCGCCAGGCACAGGATATGGCCTATGCTGGTGATGCGTCCCAGCCACAGGGCCAGCGCGACCACCAGCAACATATACAAGGTGCGCTGCGCGGGCACGCCGAAGCCGGCCAGCAGCACGTAAAGAAAGGCCGCCAGCGCGCCCGCCAGCGCCGCCACCTTTTGCGCCGGCAGCAGCAAAGGCAGTTGCCGGTCCGTAAAGAATGAGCGCCGCCACAGCGCGCCCGCGCCCAGGGCGAACAGGCCCGCGATCATGGTGATGTGCAAACCGGAAATCGAAATCAAGTGGCTCACGCCCGTGCGGTTGAACACTTGCCAGTCCGACTGGGGAATGGCGCGCTGGTCGCCCACCACCAGCGCCACGATCACGCCTGCATACTGTTTGCCGTCCAGGCTGCGCAGTATGCGCGCACGCAACGCCGCGCGGCTGGCCTCCACCACATTGCCGAAGCCGGGCACGAAGGCCGCCAGGCGCACGTTCGGCGTATCGGCGCGCGGCTGCGGCCGCACGTAGCCGGTGGCGCGCACGCCCTGCTCCAGCAGCCACGCCTCATAGTCAAAACCCATGGGATTCGCGTTGCCGTGCGGGCGCTGCAATCGCACCGTCAGGCGCCAGCGCTCGCCCGGCTGCACGTCCCCCACCTGATTCGTCACCTCATCGCGAAAACCCGCGTACCAGGACAGGGCGATCAAGGGAGGTACCTTCGCACCCGGCGCCTTTTCCACGGAAAAATTGAAGCGCACGCCCTGCTCGAAGCGGTACGGCAAACTGACGACCGTGCCCGTGACGGTGATGTCCTGGCCTTCATCGGCCAGCGCCAGCTGCGGGGCCAGGGCCGCCTGGGCCAACCAGGCGGCCCAATAAAAGCCCAGTCCCACGCCGGCGGAAAGCGCGACAGCAGAGCGCCAGCGCGCGTGGCGGCGCAGCGCCAGACTAGCCAACGCCCCAGCGCCAGCGACGGACAACAGCAGCGCGCCCGCGTGCGGCGGCAAGCTGGCCTGCATCTGCAACCAGGCGGCGCCAGCGGCAAAGCAGAGTATCAGGATGCGCATGAGAAGGCAGGATCGTCACTCGCTGCGAAAAGGGCTCAGGTACTGTGATCGCTTTCCACTCTTTGCAGTCTGATCTGGCGCAATGGTGGGCAGATAAAAACGCTCATACACGCAATGCACCACGGTCGCTGGCGAAACTTTCCCCATGCTAAGATGGCCATCCGGCGCCCGGGCGCCACGACTTTGCGGACCTTGCATGCCCCCACTGACAGCGGCCGAAACCTATTTGCGGGACTTTCATCAGCGCCAGGTCGGCGTGACCTCCGCAGCGTTTGCACACCTGCCCGCCCGCTCTGCGTCTACCAGCTACGCCTCGTCCTATGCCGTGCTGACCGACCTAGTGCCGGTCAGCAATATGCCCCTAACGGTGCTCGACCTTGCCTGCGGCGACGGCCATCTGCTGGGCTTGTTGGCAGCCAGGCAGCAGCCCCAGCTGCAACTGCTCGGCGTCGACATGAGCCAGGCGGAACTGGCCGCCGCGCACGCCACCCTGCCCCTATCCGTGCAGCTTCAGTGTGGCCGCGCCCAGGCACTGGACCTGCCATCGGCCAGCGTGGATTATCTCGTGTCGCACATGGCGCTGATGCTGATGGACGATATCGAACAAGTCGTGCGCGAAATGCGCCGCGTGCTGCGGCCCGGCGGCCAGTTCGCGGCCATCGTCGGACGGACTTTTTTGCTGGGCGAAGTCAATGATGTTTTCATGCGCGTGTTCAAACCGATCGCCAGCAACGCGCTGCCGCCGCTGCGCTTCGGCGACCGGCGCGCCGGGTCGGAAGCCGGCTGGCGCGAGCTGCTCGATGGCGCGTTTGCACAGGTCGCGTTTGACGATATCGACGTCCCATGGACGCCCACACCCAACGAACTGTGGGCCGCCCTGACAGACACGTATGACATCGACCGCCTGGACGCCGACGCCAGACAGCGCCTGCGCAGGGCGTTCATGGATGCCGTGGCACATCTGCAAACCGGTGACGGAGTGATCGTCACCGGCTGGGGGCTGCGCCTGGTACGCGCGCAGCCCCCCACCTGTCAATTGCAGGCTTGTTGGCAGGCGGACTGCTCGGCGCCGCACTCGGCTTGAGAAGTACCGCCAGCGATGCAAGCCCGCCATTCGACAGCGCAGTAGTGATAGCAGCTTGCAAAGGCTGGCGTCGCAGTCACAGCTAAGCCGAGACCTGTCGCAAAAAGAAATGCAGCGAGCTTTTTATTCATAGTGTTCTCCCAAAGTCGAATGGCTGATGAATCCCTGCGCGCGCCATCCTCTGGCGCAGGGTCACATACACAGGTATGTCGGGTGTCATCGCAAGCTGTCTGTGCGTCAGCGCGAAGTGGAAAGTGGAAAGTGGAAAGTCCTGCGGCCGCCAGCGCACCCTGGAGCGCCGTCAAGTCAAAACCGTTCATATAAACGCGGCGCGTCCCAGCCGATAGCTGTCAAGACCCGCTTGGTTATAAACGCGTTTAACAAATAAATCCGGCTTCTTTGCCTGCCACTCTTTGAGCGCCTGGATGGGTGTCTGGTGGTGTAAGGCGCGCTGCGGGATATTG
>NZ_JBNYXM010000027.1:0-74521 GCF_051380665.1 Janthinobacterium lyxosi | reverse complement strand
GACAGTCACGCGTGCTCTCTGAGCGGGCAGGGCGCAAGCCTCTGATAAAGGAGGGCCTTGGTCAATGGACGAGACCGGAAGTCTTTGCCGTAACCGAGGTGCTTGCAGACCGACAGGAGACACGACGCACGAAACCAAGCTCGCTGGGGCAACCCAGTAGTCAGGAAACGCCGGATACGTGATCCGTGCGTCCGGTGTTGTGGGAGGACGGCGGGGGCAACCCCGCCTCCTACCCGATCCCTGTCATCGATGCATAGGGGATATCGCTTTACAGTGCTGCGGCTGGACGATAAAGTTGCCGCATGCTCAATGCCCTCGATACCCACCTGTTAAATGCGACTCCCCGTCTGCGCTTGCGCGGCTGGCCGCGCTTCCTGACCGAATTCCTGTATTTCGGCATCAAGGAGGCGAGGTCGTGCCTGTTCGTGGGGCTGTTTTTTGCCGCCGTGTTCCTGGTGCCGCGCGCCGGTCTGTTCGGCCTGCCGCGCTATGACGTGCTGCTGCTGGTAGCGCTGGCGATCCAGGGTGCAATGGTCTGGAGCGGGCTGGAAACGTGGGACGAGTTGAAAGCCATCTGCCTGTTTCATGCGGTCGGCTTCGCGCTGGAAGTGTTCAAGGTATCGGGGACGATCCAGTCATGGAGCTATCCCGACTTTGCCTACAGCAAGGTGCTTGGCGTGCCCCTGTTTTCCGGCTTCATGTACGCAGCCGTCGGCAGCTACATCATCCAGACCTGGCGCCTGCTCGATATGCGCATACGCCACCATCCGCCATACTGGATGGCGGTGCTGATCGCGCTGCTCATCTACGCCAACTTCTTCACCCATCACTACATCGGCGACTATCGCTGGTATCTGGCCGCCTGCGCGCTGGGCTTGTACGCGCGCACCACCGTGGTGTTCCGTCCGCTCGACCGCGACCGCAGCATGCCCTTGCTGCTCGGTTTCGTGCTGGTCGGCTTCTTCATCTGGCTGGCTGAAAACATCAGCACCTTCTGGGGCGTGTGGCGCTATCCGAACCAGCTTGGCGCCTGGTCCGTGGTGCATGTCAGCAAATGGAGCTCCTGGTCGCTGCTGGTGGTGATGACGTTCACCATCGTGGCCCACCTCAAGCACATCAAGGCCAGCATTCACGTCGCCCGGCCTTAGGCCGGGGCCCGGGAGCGCCTTACAGGCTGGCCGCCACCACGTCAAAGCGCGTGCCCAGCGCGGCTTGCGGGCCGCCTTGCAGCTGTTTCGCGTACTGGCGCAGCACTTCCGCCGAATACGTGCGCGAGGCTGGCGACAGCTTCGGCAGCAGCGGCAGCACGCGTTCCAGATAGCCCGTACCTTCCTGCCACTTGCCTTGCGCCGCCAGCGCCGCCGCCAGTTCCACCATGCGACGGCCGACGCGCGCATCGCTGCGTGGCTGCGCCGCTTCTTCCGTGGCCAGGGCTTGCCGATACAGTTGCTCCGCTTCGGCATTCTTGCCCTGCAATCGCTTGATGCGGCCCAGGTTGTACTGGCGCTGCGAGAGGATGTCCGCGCCGGCCCCGGCCTGCTCGGCGCTGCGTAGCGCCTGTACGCAAGCCAGTTCCGCTTCGCCAAACTGGCCTTTGATTTCGGCCGCGTTGCAGGCGTCGTGTTGTGCGTCGGAGGTGGCGAGTGTCGCTGGCGCCGCGCAGGCGGCCAGCAGGCTGGCAGCGCATAGCAGGCTGATGGTATGGGTCTTCATAGTCTCCTCGTACGAGTGTTGGACACGGTGTATCAGTGGAGTCATGCTGTGATAAATATACTATAAGTTTTTTGGGGCGGGTGGCTTTTCGCCAGCGCACGGCAAGGCGCGCGATTGACGCCGCTTGCCCGCTTCAGGGATACTCCGGGCTTGTCCATTAATGCGTGCCGCCGCCATGTCCAAGACTGTCCTGATCGTGGAAGATGAACAGGCGATAGCCGACAGCATCGCCTATGCCTTGCGCACGGACGGCTTTACGCCGCGCCATGTGATGCTGGGCGAACAGGCCCTGGCCGTGCTGCGCCCCACCTCCGGCGACGCCGCGCCATTGCCCGTGCTGGTGGTGCTCGACGTGGGCTTGCCTGACATGAGCGGGCTGGAAGTGTGCCGCCGGCTGCGCCAGTTTTCCGAGGTGCCGGTGATCTTCCTGACGGCCCGCAGCGATGAAATCGACCGTATCGTCGGCCTGGAAATCGGTGCCGATGATTACGTCACCAAGCCGTTTTCGCCGCGCGAACTGGTGGCGCGCATCCGCGTCATCTTGCGCCGCGCAGGTGTCGCCCAGGTGCCACGCGAGACTGGCATGACGATAGCTGCCGCCGTCTTGCCAGCTGCGCCGGCGCCAGCGCGCTTCGAGTTGCGCGTGCTCGAGGCGCGGGTGCTGTTCCATGGCCAGCCGCTGGACCTGACCCGCTACGAGTATCTGCTGTTGAAGGCCTTGCTCGAGCATCCCGGCCACGTCCTGTCGCGCGCGCAGCTGATGGAGCGCGTGTGGAGCGGTGCGCCCGACACGCTCGAGCGTACCGTCGATGCGCATGTCAAATCCCTGCGCGCCAAGCTGCGCGCCGTCGATGCGCAGGCCGATCCCATCCACACCCACCGTGGCCTCGGCTACAGCATGGCCGGCGCATGAAGATCGGCCTGCGTATCCTGCTCGGCTACTTCCTGATCGTGGGCCTGGCCGCGTGGTTCTTGCTGAATGTCTTCATGGAGCAAGTCAAGCCGGGCGTGCGCTCGACCCTGGAGGATACGCTGGTCGATACCTCGCAACTGCTGGCCAGCCTGGTGGCGCCCGACTTGAAGGCGGGCACGCTGGGGCAGTCGCCCGTGGCCGAGCGCATGCAGGACTATGCGCGCCATGGCGTGGACGTCAATATCAATGGCGTGCGCAAGCGCACGCTCGATTACCGTATCACCATCACGGACCGGCACGGCATCGTCCTGTTCGACTCCAGTGGCCGCGACGTGGGGCGCGACTATTCGCGCTGGAATGACGTGTATCTCACCTTGCAGGGCAAGTATGGCGCGCGCAGCACGCGCAGCCGGCCCGATGACGAAATGTCGACGGTGATGCACGTGGCTGCACCGATTCGCGACGGCAATGAGGTGATCGGCGTGCTGACGGTGGCCAAGCCGAATGCCAGCGTGCAAGCCTTTGTCGAGCGCAGCCAGCGCAAGATCCTGCAGCGTGGCGCCGTGCTGTTGCTGCTATCGCTGCTGATCGGCCTGGCATTCGCCTTGTGGTTGCACCATGCGCTGGGCAAGCTGATGCGTTACATCGGCGACGTGGAAGCGGGGCGCAAGGTGGCGCTGCCGGCGCTGGGCAAGAACGAGATCGGCACTTTGGGGCGGGCGCTGGAGGTGATGCGCACGCGCCTGGAAGGCAAGGAATATGTAGAGCAGCTGATGCACACGCTGGCGCATGAGTTGAAAAGCCCGATCGCCGCCATCCAGGCGTCGGCCGAACTGCTGCAGGAAGACATGCCGCCGGCCGAACGGCGCCAGTTTCTTGCCAGTATCCTGGAGCAGAATGCGCGCCAGCGGCAACTGATCGACAAGCTGCTGGCACTGGTGCGCGTGGAAAAGCAGCAGCGCCTGGAGCATCCCGAGCGTATCGGGCTGGGGCCATTGTTGGCGCAAGTGGCGCAGGATGGCGCGGCCACCCTGGCGGCGCGTGGCGTGCGCCTGCAACTGCAGGCCGACGAGGCGAGCGTGGCGGGCGACGTCCTGCTGCTGCGCCAGGCGCTGGGCAACTTGCTCGACAACGCGACCAGCTTTGCGCCGCCCGGCAGCTGCATCGACCTGACGGCGCGGCGTCAGGGCAGCCAGGTGGAAATTGCCGTGCGCGACCGCGGCGATGGCATTCCCGCGTATGCGTTGGAGCGCGTCTTCGAGCGCTTTTACTCCTTGCCGCGCCCCAGCGCCGGCAAGAGTACGGGGCTGGGCCTGCCCTTCGTGCGCGAGGTCGCTTCCCTGCATGGTGGCACGGTCGAGGTGTTCAATCATGCGGAGGGTGGCGCCTGCGCGCGCCTGTGTCTGCCGCTGGCATGAGCGTCTTTTTTTATTTGCCGGCTTCACACAGGCTGCATCGTCAGTGCATACAGTTTTTTTACACTGGCCGCCTTACTTCAAGGATGCGCCATGCAAAAAACTTTACTCGTCAAAGCGTTGATCGTGTTCGGCCTGATGCTGCTGATCGGCCTGCCTTTGCTGATGATTCAGGAAACGATCAAGGAGCGGATGGAATTCCGCCAGGAAGCCGTCAACAGCATCGCCGCCGATTCGGTGCGCGAACAAACCATCATCGGTCCCATCCTGGTGATTCCCTACACGGAGCAGTATGAAGAGCGCGTGGAGGTGGCCAAGGGCGATGACAAGACACAGGCGGTGAGTGTGCCTGTGCGCACGGAGTTGCTGCGCCGCACGGTGCAGCGCCGCTTGCTCGTCTACCCGAACGACCTGCAGATCAATGGCAATATCGAGACAGACCGCCGCTACCGCGGCATCCATCAGGTGCTGGTCTACAGCGGCCAGCATGTCATCAAGGGCGACTTTACCGTCCCGGCCAGCACGCAGCTGCCGCGCAAGTCGCCGGACTCGCGCGTCACCCTGGGCGAGCCTTTCGTGGCCCTGTCCATCGAGGACGTGCGGGGCATCCGCAATATTCCGAAGATCGACTGGGACGGCCGGAAGATCGAGTTCGAGCAGGGCACTGACCTGTTTGCCTTCCGTAGCGGCCTGCATGCGTCATTGGGCGCCATGCCCCTGGCGGCGGCGCAGCAAGTGCGCTTCAGCTTTGACCTGGGTCTCGATGGCATCGAGCGCCAGCATTTCGTGCCGGTGGCAAAGAACAGCCAGATCCAGATCAAGTCGAACTGGCCCCATCCGCAGTTTGGCGGGCGCTTCCTGCCATCGCCGAAAAATCGCCAGATCGATGCCCAGGGTTTCAACGTGGCGTGGAATATCTCCTCGCTGGCCACGAATGCGCAAACGCAGCTGAGCACGATCGAGGGCGAATTCAAGGTGCCTGACAGTGCTCCGCTGGGCCAGGTGGACCGCTTCAGCGTGGGCTTCATCGAGCCGGTGAACGTGTATTCGCAATCGGACCGCGCCACCAAGTATGGCTTGCTGTTCGTGGCGCTGACCTTTGCCGCCTTCTTCATCTTTGAAATTTTGAAGAGCCTGCCGATCCACCCGGTGCAGTATCTGCTGGTGGGCTTGTCGCTGGTGATCTTCTTCCTGCTGCTGGTGGGCCTGGCCGAGCACATCGCCTTCCTCGCTGCCTACCTGATCGCCAGCGCCGCCTGTATCGCGCTAACCAGCTTTTACCTGCTGCACGTGCTGCACAACGCCTGGCGCGGCATCGGCTTCGGCGTGGCACTGACCATGCTATATGGCGCGCTGTACGGCTTGCTGAGCTCGGAAAACAATGCGCTGGTGATGGGCAGCATCCTGTTGTTCGCCGTGCTGGCCGCCATCATGGTGGCAACGCGCAAGGTGGACTGGTATCAGATTGGCAAAGGATCAGCGCAAGAGTAGGGCGGCGATACGTGCCCGGCTGCGACATGGCATTGGCGAGTGGCCGATGATTCCGCGGCGCGCCATGAGTATTGTTGAAGGTTGAGGTGCGCCCGCGGGTGCACCATGCCTGATTGACGAGGCGAAGAGGGCGCGGACGCGGCGGACGCGCCGTCGTTGCTGCTGTCGCTGCCGGCGTGTGCCGCGCGCTGTTCATCGCTTCCAGGGCGCATGTAGCCGCGCTTTGGGCACTTTGCATTGCCTTGCGGCAGCGTTTTTCAAGCGCGCCGACAACTCCCGCAGGGGCGTCGCGCAACACTTTGACATACCTCGTGTTAACTTGTTGCGTCAAGGGTTTTTGTGCTATATACTAGCCGGCTTCGGTATGGATTCGTCTTTTTTGAGTCCTACGTTACTTTGTAGTTAAACAAGCCCCGCCCAATCGCAGGTGGGAATGGAGAAAAAATGAGCCTAGGCCTTCTCGGTCGCAAGGTTGGTATGATGCGCATTTTCACGGATGAAGGGGATTCGATCCCGGTCACCGTGTTGGACGTATCGAACAACCGTGTTGCGCAAATCAAAACCCCTGAAACAGATGGTTACTCCGCTGTTCAGGTCGCATTCGGTCAACGTCGCGCTTCCCGCGTGACCAAAGCTGTTGCTGGTCATCACGCTAAAGCTGGTGTTGAAGCCGGTACTCTGTTGAAAGAGTTCCGTGTCGACGCTGCTAAAGCCGCTGAACTGAAAGCTGGCGATGTTGTCGCTGCTTCCCTGTTCGAAGTCGGTCAAAAGATCGACGTGCAAGGCGTTACCATCGGTAAAGGCTATGCAGGCGTTATCAAGCGTTACCACTTCGCTTCTGGCCGTGCAACGCACGGTAACTCGCGTTCGCATAACGTTCCAGGTTCCATCGGTATGGCACAAGATCCAGGTCGCGTTTTCCCTGGTAAGCGCATGACCGGTCATCTGGGTGACGTTAACCGTACGATCCAGAACCTCGTGATCGCCCGTATCGATGCCGACCGTCAGCTGCTGCTGGTCAAAGGCGCGATTCCAGGTGCGAAAAATGGCCAGGTAGTTGTCTCGCCAGCCATCAAAACCAAAGCCAAGAAGGGAGCTTAAACGATGGAACTCAAGCTTCTGAATGCGCAAGGTCAAGCCGCCTCGAACGTTGCTGCAGCCGATACGATTTTCGGCCGTGATTACAACGAAGCGCTGATCCACCAAGTCGTCATCGCTTATCAAGCGAATGCACGTAGTGGTAACCGCAAGCAAAAAGACCGTGAAGAAGTTCACCACACGACGAAAAAGCCATGGCGCCAAAAAGGTACCGGCCGCGCTCGTGCTGGTATGTCGTCGTCGCCACTGTGGCGCGGCGGTGGTCGGATTTTCCCGAACTCGCCTGACGAAAACTTCACCCACAAAGTGAACAAAAAAATGTATCGCGCAGGTATCTGCTCGATCCTGTCGCAGCTGGCTCGCGAAGAGCGCCTGATCGTCATCGACGATCTGACGATCGACGCGCCAAAAACCAAGCTGCTGTCGCAAAAATTGAACGGTCTGGGCTTTGATTCGGTTCTGATCATCACCGACGTTCTGAACGAAAACCTGGAACTGGCATCGCGCAACCTGCCTAACGTACTCGTCGTTGAGCCACGTCACGCAGACCCGATGTCCCTGGTGTTCTACAAGAAGATCTTGGTCACCAAAGCTGCATTGGCTAAGATTGAGGAGATGCTGGCATGAGCGCGATTTTGAAACATAGCGAAGAACGCTTGATGAAGGTGCTGTTGGCGCCGGTCATTTCCGAAAAGGCCACCATGGTCGCGGAAAAGAACGAGCAAATTGTATTCCGCGTACTGCCGGATGCAACCAAGCCTGAAATCAAGGCAGCGGTCGAACTGCTGTTCAAGGTTGAAGTTCTGTCCGTGCAAACTGCAAACCGCGAAGGTAAGCAAAAGCGCACCGGCAAGTTCAACGGTCGTCGTAACCATACCAAGCGTGCTTTCGTGTGCCTGAAGCCTGGCCAGGAAATCAACTTCTCCGAGGAGGCTGCATAATGGCACTCGTTAAGATGAAACCAACCTCGCCAGGCCGTCGCGGCATGGTAAAGGTGGTGAACCCAGACCTGTACAAAGGTCGTCCGTTCGCTGCTCTGGTTGAAAAGAAATCCAAGACCGCTGGTCGTAACAACAACGGTCACATCACCACCCGTCATATCGGTGGTGGTCATAAGCAACACTATCGCTTGATCGACTTCAAGCGCACCAAAGATGGTATTCCAGCGAAAGTGGAACGTATCGAATACGATCCAAACCGCACCGCGAATATCGCTCTGTTGTGCTACGCCGATGGCGAACGCCACTACATCATCGCAACCAAAGGCATGGCCGTTGGCGATAGCGTGATGAATGGTTCGGAAGCGCCGATCAAATCGGGTAACTGCTTGCCAATCCGTAACATTCCAGTCGGCACCGTGATGCATTGCGTCGAGATGCTGCCAGGTAAAGGTGCCCAAATGGCACGTACCGCTGGCGCTGGCGTTGTGCTGATGGCGCGTGAAGGTACCTACGCTCAAGTGCGTCTGCGCTCGGGTGAAGTACGTCGCGTGCACATCGAGTGCCGTGCTACGGTTGGTGAAGTCGGTAACGCCGAGCACAGCCTGCGTAAAATCGGTAAAGCTGGCGCGATGCGCTGGCGCGGTGTTCGTCCTACCGTTCGCGGTGTGGTCATGAACCCGGTCGATCACCCGCACGGTGGTGGTGAAGGTAAAACAGCAGCTGGTCGTCATCCAGTTTCGCCATGGGGCCAACAGACCAAGGGTAAGAAAACACGCCGCAACAAGCGTACGACTTCCATGATCGTCTCGCGCCGCGGCAAGAAATAAGGGGTAGCACATGACACGTTCATTGAAAAAAGGGCCGTTCTGTGACGCCCACCTGGTGAAAAAAGTTGAAGCCGCGCAAGCAGCCAAAGACAAAAAGCCAATCAAAACCTGGTCGCGTCGTTCGACAATCATGCCTGACTTCATCGGCCTGACGATCGCGGTTCATAACGGCAAGCTGCACGTGCCGGTTTATGTTTCCGAAAACATGGTTGGTCACAAGCTCGGCGAATTCGCACTGACCCGTACGTTCAAGGGCCATGCAGCTGACAAAAAGGCTAAGAAATAATGGAAACTAAAGCTATCCTCAAGGGTGTGCGCCTGTCGGACCAAAAGGGCCGCCTGGTTGCTGACCTGATCCGTGGCAAGAAAGTTGACGCTGCACTCAACATCTTGCAATTCAGCCCGAAAAAAGGTGCTGCGATCATCAAACGCGTTCTGGAATCCGCTATTGCGAATGCCGAGCACAATGATGGCGCGGACATCGACGAATTGTTCGTGAAAACGATCTACGTCGAAAAGGGCCCGGTCCTGAAGCGCTTCACCGCGCGTGCAAAAGGCCGTGGCGACCGTATTTCGAAACAATCCTGTCACGTTTACGTGACTGTCGGTAACTAAGGAGCCACGATGGGTCAGAAAATTCATCCAACCGGTTTCCGTCTGGCGGTCACCCGTAACTGGGCTTCGCGCTGGTATGCAGGCAACGGTAATTTCGCTGCCATGCTGAACGAAGACTTGAAAGCACGTGCTTACCTGAAAAAGAAACTGAAGAACGCATCCGTTGGTCGCATCGTTATCGAGCGCCCAGCCAAGAACGCGCGCTTCACGATCTACAGCTCGCGTCCAGGCGTGGTCATTGGTAAAAAAGGCGAAGACATCGAAGTACTGAAGTCCGCGCTGACCAAGATCATGGGCGTACCTGTTCACGTGAACATCGAAGAAATTCGCAAGCCAGAAATCGACTCGCAACTGATCGCCGATTCGATCGCTCAGCAGCTGGAAAAACGGATCATGTTCCGCCGTGCCATGAAGCGTGCAATGCAAAATGCAATGCGCCTGGGTGCTCTCGGTATCAAGATCATGTCGTCCGGCCGTCTGAACGGTATCGAAATCGCGCGTAAAGAGTGGTACCGCGAAGGCCGCGTGCCTCTGCATACCCTGCGCGCCGATATCGACTACGGTACCAGCGAAGCGTCGACCACCTACGGCATCATCGGTGTCAAGGTGTGGGTATACAAAGGTGACCGCGCGCCTAATGGCGATGCACCAGTCATCGATACCCCAGCTGACGAGAAGAAAAGCCGCGGCCCACGCCGTGACGATGGCAAGCCAGCTGGCCGTCCACGTCCAGCCGGTGCCGGTGCGAAACCATCCACAGCACCAGGTGCACGTGTGCGTACCGCCGCTAAACCGGCCGCCGCAGCAGCACCAGCTGAGAAAGCAGGAGAATAATCATGCTGCAACCAGCACGCAGAAAGTATCGTAAAGAGCAGAAAGGCCGTAATACCGGTATTTCGCACAGCCGCGGCACCGCCGTGTCGTTTGGCGAATTCGGTCTGAAGGCAGTTGCGCGCGGTCGTATCACTGCGCGTCAAATTGAAGCGGCGCGTCGTGCAATGACGCGTCACATCAAGCGCGGTGGCCGTATCTGGATCCGTATTTTCCCGGACAAACCGATTTCGAACAAACCGGCTGAAGTCCGTATGGGTAACGGTAAAGGTAATCCTGAGTACTACGTCGCTGAAATTCAGCCAGGCAAAGTACTGTACGAAATGGATGGCGTTGATGAAGCGCTGGCACGGGAAGCTTTCCGTCTTGCCGCCTCTAAACTGCCACTGGCTACGACGTTTGTCGTACGTCAAGTCGGCCAATAATTGGAGTTGAATATGAAAGCAACTGAACTCCGCGGCAAGGACCAGCCAGCTCTGCAAAAAGAGCTGAATGACCTGTTGAAGGCACAGTTCGGCCTGCGTATGCAAATCGCTACGCAACAGCTGAGCAACACTTCGCAGCTCAAGAAGGTACGCCGCGATATCGCGCGTGTGAAGACGGTAATGAATCTGAAGGAAGCCAAATGAACGAACCAGTGAAACAGTCGCTCAAGCGCACGCTGATCGGTAAAGTGGTTTCGGACAAGATGGACAAGACCGTTACCGTTCTGATCGAGCGCCACGTGAAACATCCTTTGTATGGCAAGATCATCATGCGCTCGAACAAGTATCATGCGCATGACGAGACCAACCAGGTCAAAGCCGGTGATACGGTCGAGATCCAGGAAGGTCGTCCGATCTCCAAAACGAAGGCATGGACGGTGACTCGTGTGGTTCAAGCCGCACCAACCGTTTAAATAAAAACCACCGTTTCGGCGGTGGGTTTTAATTAGTACTTGCAGGCCCGCAAATTGTATGTAATACTTGCGGGCTTCGTTCATGTAACGCCGCAAAGTGTCTGGCCACAGACAGTAGCATTCGCGGTCAGTTGATGTATGAAGGTCATGCACCCAAACAGTGAAGCCCAGCAGGGCGGCTCTGGCGGGACCAAGACTGACCGTGGGTCTACATTGTGTGGATTCTTCGGCTTAAGTTGGGAAAGAGAATACTATGATTCAAACTGAAAGCCGGCTCGAAGTGGCTGACAATACCGGTGCCAAAGAAGTAATGTGCATCAAGGTATTGGGCGGCTCCAAGCGCCGTTATGCTGGCATTGGCGATGTGATCAAGGTGACCGTTAAGGTTGCTGCGCCACGTGGCCGTGTCAAAAAAGGTGAAATTTATAACGCCGTGGTTGTGCGCACCGCTAAAGGTGTTCGCCGCCAAGACGGTTCCCTGGTGAAGTTCGACGGCAATGCCGCCGTACTGTTGAACGCCAAGTTGGAACCGATCGGTACCCGTATTTTTGGACCTGTCACGCGCGAACTGCGCACTGAGAAGTTCATGAAAATCGTGTCCCTGGCACCGGAAGTCCTGTAAGGAGTCGTAATGGATAAGATTCGTAAAAACGACGAAGTCATCGTTCTGACCGGGAAAGACAAGGGCAAACGTGGTGTGGTACAGCAGCGTATTGATGCTGAACATATCGTGGTTGACGGCATTAACATCGCTAAAAAAGCGACTAAGCCAAACCCGATGACTGGCGTAACTGGTGGTATCGTCGATAAGACCATGCCAATTCACGTGTCCAACGTTGCATTGTTTAATGCAGCGACTGGCAAGGCAGATCGCGTGGGTTTCAAAGAAGTGGATGGCAAAAAAGTCCGCATCTTTAAATCCTCCGGCGAAGTAGTGAAGGCTTAAGAAATCATGGCACGTCTCCAAGAATTCTATAAAGAAAAAGTCGTTGCCGACCTGACCAGCAAGTTTGGTTACAAGTCGGTAATGGAAGTTCCACGCCTGACCAAAATCACCCTGAATATGGGTGTTGGTGAGGCAATCGCGGATAAAAAAGTTCTCGAGCACGCAGTTGCTGACTTGACCAAGATCGCCGGCCAGAAGCCAGTGACCACCAAGTCCCGCAAAGCGATCGCAGGCTTCAAAATCCGTGAAGGTTATCCGATCGGTACGATGGTCACCCTGCGCGGCGCTCGCATGTACGAGTTCCTGGATCGCTTCATTACCGTGGCTCTGCCGCGTGTACGCGATTTCCGTGGTGTGAACGGCCGTGCATTTGATGGTCGTGGTAACTACAACATCGGTGTCAAGGAACAGATCATTTTCCCTGAAATCGAATACGACAAGATTGACGCGTTGCGCGGTATGAATATCAGCATCACGACAACCGCTAAGACCGATGACGAAGCCAAAGCTTTGCTCGCCGCCTTTAAATTCCCTTTCAGGAACTGATCATGGCCAAACTGTCACTGATTAATCGTGAGATCAAGCGTGCTGACCTGGTGGCGAAATTCGCCCCTAAGCGCGAAGCTCTCAAGGCCATCGTCGATGATCAATCGAAATCGGAAGAAGAGCGCTACGAAGCTCGCCTGAAATTGCAGGCGCTGCCACGTAACTCGAACCCGACGCGTCAACGTAATCGTTGCGCCATCACCGGTCGTCCGCGCGGCACATTCCGTAAATTCGGTCTGGGTCGTATCAAGCTCCGTGAATTCGCCATGCGTGGTGAAATTCCGGGTATGACAAAAGCAAGCTGGTAATAGGAGAATATGCAATGAGTATGAGCGATCCTATCGCCGATATGCTGACCCGCATTCGCAATGCACAAGGCGTGCAAAAGACGACCGTGGCCATGCCATCGTCGAAAGTCAAAATTGCGATTGCCAGCGTCCTGAAGGACGAGGGTTACATTGAAGATTTCGCTGTTACCGAAGCTGGTGGCAAGGCGGAACTGAAAATCGGTTTGAAGTATTATGTTGGCCGTCCCGTTATTGAGCGCTTGGAGCGCGTGTCCCGTCCGGGTCTGCGCGTCTACAAGGGTAAAGACGAGATCCCTGTTGTGATGAATGGCTTGGGTGTGGCGATCGTGTCGACTCCGCAAGGCGTCATGACTGACCGCAAAGCACGCGCTACCGGTGTCGGCGGCGAAGTTATTTGCTACGTGGCTTAAGGAGTTACACATGTCTCGAGTAGCTAAAATGCCTATCGTAGTGCCAGCTGGCGCCGAAGTCGCCATCTCCGCACAAGCGATCACCGTAAAAGGCCCGCTGGGCGTACTTTCCCAGGCCCTTACCGGCCAGGTCAAAGTGGAAAACAATGCAGGAACCCTGAGTTTCGACGTGGCGAACGACAGCCGCGAAGCCAATGCCATGTCCGGCACGCTGCGCGCACTGGTCAACAACATGGTTGTTGGCGTCACCAAGGGTTTCGAGAAAAAGCTGAACCTGGTAGGCGTGGGTTACAAGGCGCAAGCTCAAGGCGACAAGTTGAATCTGTCCCTGGGTTTCTCGCACCCTGTAGTACATGACATGCCAGCTGGCGTTACCTGTGCAACACCAACCCCGACCGAGATCCTGATTAAAGGTATCGACCGTCAACAGGTTGGCCAGGTAGCCGCTGAAGTTCGTGCTTACCGCGCTCCTGAGCCTTATAAAGGCAAGGGCGTTCGCTATGCGGACGAAGTGGTTAAGCTTAAAGAAACCAAGAAGAAGTAATTAGGGGCTGACGATGGATAAGAAAGAATCACGGCTTCGCCGCGGACGCCAAACCCGCATCAAGATTGCGGAATTGAAAGTAAATCGCTTGTCGGTGCATCGCACCAACCTGCACATTTACGCCAACCTGATCAGCCCGGACGCTAAAGTTCTGGTTTCGGCCTCGACGGCTGAAGCGGAAGTTCGCGCTGAACTGGCAGGTCAATCCGGCAAAGGCGGCAATGCCGCTGCTGCAGCCTTGATCGGCAAGCGCGTCGCTGAAAAAGCGTTGAAAGCAGGGATTACCGAAGTTGCGTTTGACCGCTCCGGTTTCCGTTACCACGGCCGTGTGAAAGCGTTGGCAGAAGCCGCACGCGAAGCCGGTCTGAAGTTCTAAGGATCAATCATGGCAAAAATGCAAGCAAAAATGCAAAGCGACAAGCCGGATGATGGCATGCGCGAAAAAATGATCGCGATCAACCGCGTGACCAAAGTGGTCAAGGGTGGTCGTATCATGGGTTTCGCCGCGCTGACCGTAGTTGGTGATGGCGATGGCCGCGTCGGCATGGGCAAGGGCAAATCGAAAGAAGTGCCAGTTGGCGTGCAGAAGGCAATGGAAGAAGCCCGTCGCAACCTGATCAAAGTGCCGCTCAAAAACGGTACCTTGCATCACACGGTTGTTGGTCGTCACGGCGCCTCCAAGGTCCTGATGAACCCAGCTAAGCCTGGTACTGGCGTTATCGCTGGTGGCGCCATGCGCGCTATCTTCGAAGTGATGGGCGTGACGGACGTGGTGGCGAAATCCACCGGTTCGAACAACCCATACAACCTGGTACGCGCTACGCTGGACGGCCTGTCGAAAATGAGCACTGCTTCCGATATCGCTGCCAAACGCGGCAAGTCGGTCGAAGACATTCTGGCTTAAGGTGGACAAAATGACAAACACAGTCAAAGTGCAATTGGTCAAGGGCTTGATCGGTACGCGCGAATCGCATCGCGCTACCGTGCGCGGTCTGGGTCTGCGTCGTGTAAATTCGGTTTCCGAATTGCAAGACACCCCATCCGTACGCGGCATGATCAATAAAGTATCGTATCTCGTTAAAGTTGTCGGGTAAGCCTTCGGGCTTACACGAACGGAGCAAATCATGGAATTGAATACTATTGCACCAGCCGAAGGCGCTAAGCACTACAAGCGTCGCGTCGGTCGCGGTATCGGCTCCGGCCTGGGTAAAACCTCGGGTCGTGGTCACAAAGGTCAGAAATCGCGTTCGGGCGGCTTTCATAAAGTCGGTTTCGAAGGCGGTCAGATGCCTCTGCAACGCCGTCTGCCTAAGCGCGGTTTCAAATCGATGCACGCAACCTTCAAAGCTGAAGTGCGCCTGTCCGATCTGAACAACCTGGCGGTTGGCGATGTCGACATTCTGGTCTTGAAGCAAGCTGGCGTTCTGGGCGTGTTGGCCCGTGACGTGCGCGTGATCTTGTCCGGCGAAATCACCAAAGCGGTGAATTTGAAGGGCTTGAAAGTGTCCGCTGGCGCGAAAGCAGCCATCGAAGCAGCCGGCGGCTCGGTAGCCTGAGTTGACCGCTAACAGCTTGATCGGAGCGAAAATTGGCGACTAATCCACAACTTGCTAAAAGTGCAGCGGCCGGTTTCCCTTGGGGACGGCTCTGGTTTTTGCTTGGCGCATTGGTGGTTTATCGTATCGGTGCTCACGTCCCGGTTCCCGGGATTGACCCGACACAATTAGCCTCGCTGTTCAAGGAGCACGAAGGCGGCGTCCTGGGCATGTTCAACATGTTCTCGGGCGGTGCCTTGTCTCGTTTTACAGTGTTTGCGCTGGGTATCATGCCTTATATCTCGGCCTCGATCATCATGCAATTGCTGTCGATCGTGTCACCGCAGATGGAAGCGTTGAAAAAAGAAGGCGAAGCAGGTCGTCGCAAGATCACCCAGTACACCCGGTATTTCACGGTTGCCCTGGCACTGTTCCAAGCGTTGGGCATTGCAGTCGCACTGGAGTCGCAAGCTGGTCTGGTGTTGGAACCTGGTCTTGCATTCCGCTTCGTGACGGTCGTCACTTTGTTGACCGGAACAATGTTTTTGATGTGGTTGGGTGAGCAAATTACCGAGCGTGGTTTGGGTAATGGCATCTCGATCATCATTTTTGCCGGGATTGCAGCAGGTCTGCCGTCGGCGTTGGGTGGCTTGTTCACTCAGGTGTCGAATGGTTCGATCGGCAGCTTCAGCGCGATTTTCATCGTGATCCTGGTAGCACTGGTAACGTATTTCGTCGTATTCGTCGAACGTGGTCAGCGCAAAATATTGGTCAATTACGCGAAGCGCCAGGTAGGCAACAAGATTTATGGCGGCCAAACCAGCCATTTGCCGTTGAAGCTGAACATGGCCGGCGTGATCCCGCCGATCTTTGCTTCTTCGATCATCTTGTTCCCGGCCACTATCGTGGACTGGTTTTCAAAGGGCGCCGACAACGCTAACCCTGCGGTGCGGTTCTTGAAAGATTTGGCAGCATCGATGGGGCCTGGTGAGCCTATCCATGCGCTGTTGTACGCAGTGGCGATCGTGTTTTTCTGTTTCTTCTATACAGCGCTGGTGTTTAACAGCAAGGAAACAGCGGATAACTTGAAGAAAAGCGGTGCGTTCATTCCCGGGATTCGTCCAGGCGAGCAGACAGCCCGTTACATCGACAAGATCCTGACACGCTTGACACTTGCCGGCGCAGTCTACATCACCCTGGTGTGTTTATTGCCGGAATTTATGCAAGCCCAGTGGAAAGTACCATTTTATTTCGGCGGTACTTCTTTATTGATTATTGTAGTTGTCACCATGGATTTCATGGCGCAAGTACAGAACTACGTGATGTCGCAGCAATATGATTCGCTGCTGCGCAAAGCAAATTTCAAGGGCGGAATTCCGACGCGTTAAGCGCGGTAAACATACCGAATGGCAAAAGACGACGTCATACAGATGCAGGGCGAGATTCTTGAGAATCTCCCAAATGCAACATTTCGAGTGAAGCTGGAGAACGGACACGTGGTGCTCGGGCATATTTCAGGTAAAATGCGGATGAATTATATTCGCATTCTCCCTGGAGACAAGGTGACGGTGGAGTTAACGCCGTACGACCTGAGCCGAGCCCGCATTGTGTTCCGTACCAAGTAACACACTGAATCAAACCAAAGAAGCGAAAGAAAGAGCCCAAAAATGAAAGTTCTCGCATCAGTCAAGCGGATCTGCCGCAACTGCAAGATCATCAAGCGCAAAGGCGTAGTCCGCGTAATCTGCGTGGAACCACGTCACAAGCAGCGTCAAGGTTAATCGAGGAATAACAAATGGCACGTATTGCAGGGGTTAATATCCCAAATCATCAGCATACCGTTATCGGCCTGACGGCCATCTACGGTGTGGGCCGTCCACGCGCAGAGAAAATCTGTGCATCGACCGGTGTAGCAACCAACAAAAAGATCAAAGATCTGGATGACAGCGAACTGGAAAAACTGCGCGATGAAGTAGGCAAATTCATCGTCGAAGGCGATCTGCGTCGTGAACTGTCCATGAACATCAAGCGTTTGATGGATCTGGGTTGCTACCGCGGCATGCGTCATCGTAAGGGTCTGCCTTGCCGTGGCCAGCGTACGCGTACGAACGCACGTACCCGCAAGGGACCGCGTAAAGCCGCTCAATCGCTGAAAAAATAATCCGCTAGGGAATAATTATGGCTAAGTCGCAAAATAACGCCGCATCAGCACGCGTGCGTAAAAAGGTTAAAAAGAACGTCGCTGAAGGCATTGCACATGTCCACGCTTCGTTCAATAACACCATCATTACCATCACCGATCGTCAAGGCAATGCCTTGTCGTGGGCTACCTCTGGCGGTGCAGGCTTCAAGGGTTCGCGTAAATCGACCCCGTTCGCAGCGCAGGTCGCCGCGGAAGCCGCTGGTAAAGTGGCTGTTGAGTGTGGCGTCAAGAACCTGGAAGTGCGTATCAAGGGCCCAGGTCCTGGTCGTGAATCCGCCGTTCGCGCGCTGAACAACCTGGGCATCAAGATCACCGAGATCCAGGACGTGACGCCGGTACCGCACAACGGTTGCCGTCCACCGAAACGTCGTCGTATCTAAGATAGTGTTGCAGAGGGCGCTTCGGCGCCAGCTGCTTTTCTGTCTGTTGTATTAGTACAGTTGTGTGAAATCGCTGGAGCAGGGAGCCGGAAACGGTTATACTGCCCGGCTGTTCTTGCCTGTCAAATTCAATTTGGCGGGTTTTTCGTTTTCAGCCACCGTCTGATTGAAGTTGAGTCAGACTAGCGCCTAACCGCAGCAGCGTGTTTGATCATGCATGTGGCTGGGGCGTTATCATTAAAAAAAGGAAGTATCGTGGCACGTTATATCGGACCTAAAGCAAAACTCTCCCGTCGTGAAGGTACTGACCTGTTCCTGAAGAGCGCACGTCGTTCGCTGGACAGCAAGTGCAAACTGGACGTCAAGCCAGGCCAGCACGGTGTCAAATCCGGCGCCCGCACCTCGGACTACGGTAACCAACTGCGCGAAAAGCAAAAAGTAAAACGCATGTACGGCGTGCTGGAACGTCAATTCCGCCGCTACTTCGCTGAAGCAGACCGTCGTAAAGGCAACACCGGCGAAACGCTGTTGAAGTTGCTGGAAACGCGTCTGGACAACGTTTGCTACCGCATGGGCTTTGGCTCGACCCGCGCTGAAGCGCGTCAATTGGTCAGCCACAAAGCGTTCACCGTGAACGGTATCGTTGTCAACATCGCTTCGTACGCGGTCAAAGTTGGCGACATCGTTGCTGTTCGTGAAAAATCGAAAAAGCAAGTGCGTATCGTTGAAGCACTGTCGCTGGCTGAACAAGTTGGTATGCCTAGCTGGGTTTCGGTTGATGCCAAGAAAATGGAAGGCACCTTCAAGTCCCTGCCAGAGCGTAACGAAATCGCTAACGACGTCAACGAATCGCTGATCGTCGAGCTGTACTCGCGTTAATAGTAGTTAGCACTATCACCGCCCACTCGATCGAGTGGGCGTTTTACTAATGCCATCAGCCTTATCGGTGTAATGAGCCGAGGGTATTGAAAAGGACATTTCATGCAAAACAGTTTGTTGAAGCCACGTATTATCGATGTTGAAGCTCTCGGTGCAGGTCACGCCAAAGTCGTGATGGAACCGTTCGAGCGCGGCTATGGCCACACATTGGGTAACGCGTTGCGCCGCGTTCTGCTGTCGTCGATGGTGGGCTACGCGCCGACCGAAGTGACGATCGCTGGCGTCGTCCACGAATATTCCTCCCTCGATGGCGTGCAAGAAGACGTCGTCGATCTGTTGCTGAACTTGAAGGGTGTGGTTTTCAAAGTCCACAACCGCGATTCGGTAACCCTGACCCTGAAAAAAGAAGGCGAAGGCGCGATCCTGGCCTCCGACATCGACCTGCCGCATGACGTCGAACTGATCAACCCTGACCACGTGATCGCCCACCTGACCGCTGGTGGCAAGCTGGACATGCAGATCAAGGTTGAAAAAGGCCGCGGCTACGTTCCTGGTAACGTGCGTCGCCTGTCGGAAGACACGAACAAGACCATCGGCCGCATCATTCTGGATGCGTCGTTCTCGCCAGTGCGCCGTGTATCGTACTTTGTTGAGTCGGCCCGCGTCGAACAGCGTACCGACCTGGACAAGCTGATCATCAATATTGAAACCAACGGCGTGATCTCGCCGGAAGAAGCGATCCGCCAGTCGGCCCGCGTCCTGGTGGATCAGTTGAATGTGTTCGCTGCCCTGGAAGGCACGGAAGCTGCCGCCGAAGCGCCATCGCGCGCTCCGCTGGTCGATCCTATCCTGTTGCGTCCAGTCGACGACCTGGAGTTGACCGTGCGTTCGGCGAACTGCCTGAAAGCGGAAAACATCTACTACATCGGCGACCTGATCCAACGTTCGGAAAACGAACTGCTGAAAACGCCAAACCTGGGCCGCAAGTCCCTGAACGAAATCAAGGAAGTGCTGGCATCGCGCGGCTTGACCTTGGGCATGAAGCTGGAAAACTGGCCGCCTGCAGGCCTGGAAAAGTAATTCGTAGTTGTAGCAAACTGCCTGGGACAGGTGTCCCAGGCTTTTATTTTGAAGCACCAAACCGGCCCGCGATGTTGCACTAGCTTCATCGATCGAAGAGCTGGAATTTAAACACTCACCGAAAGGATTTATCATGCGTCACGGTCACGGCCTCCGTAAACTGAATCGTACCTCGTCCCACCGTCTGGCAATGCTGCGCAACATGACAGTATCGCTGCTGCGTCACGAAGCGATCAAAACCACCCTGCCAAAAGCAAAAGAACTGCGCCGCGTTGTCGAGCCAATTCTGACCCTGGGCAAAACTGACTGCCTGGCAAACAAGCGTCTGGCCTTTAACCGCCTGCGCGATCGTGAAATGGTCTTGAAGCTGTTCGCTGAACTGGGCCCACGTTACGCCAACCGTAATGGCGGCTATGTGCGTATCCTGAAAATGGGTTTCCGCGTCGGCGATAACGCTCCTATGGCGTTCGTTGAACTGATGGATCGTCCAGATACGACCGAAGCAGTTGAAATCGCTGGCGAGTAATCCCGGTAATTGCATCTGAGAAAGCCAGGCCTAGCCTGGCTTTTTTGTTTTCTGCTGCAGCTATCACAGCTGCGGTGTACTATTCTTCTTTCGCGCCGGCTCTGCAGCCACTGCACGCTCCGCGCGTCTCTTGTTGAATGGCACAGCTGATGCCGCAGAAAAAGGTAGTCCATGTCACGTTTCCCCACCAGCGCCGCTGCGCGCGCCCCCACGTCCTTGCAACATGTCCTGGCCTGGCTCACCGCCTGCCTGCTGCTGGCCATGCTGGCTTTCGGTGCAGGCCAGGCCCGTGCCGACGATGAATTCCTCGATCCCGAGCTGGCCTTCAAATTTTCCGCCCGCATGCAGGACCCGTCCACCATCGCCGTCACCTATGTGATTGCCGATGGTTACTATATGTACCATGAGCGCTTCAAGTTCGACGCCGTGGGCGCCAAGCTGGGCACTCCCGTGTATCCGGCTGGCAAGGTCAAGTTTGACGACACCTTCCAGAAGAACGTGGAAACGTTCCGCAAGACCCTCACCATCACGATTCCCGTGCAGGCGGCTGGCGCGTTTACCCTGAAGGCGACGGGACAGGGCTGTTCCGACAAGGGCCTGTGCTACGCGCCGCAGGATGCCACGGCCCAGCTGGTGGGCCGTGGCGGCGGCCAGAGCATGGCGCCGGGCGGCGTGGCGTCGAAGTTTGCCTTGCCGGCCGCGCCGGCAGTCGACACGGCAGCCGTCAACGGGCCGCAGGCGCAAGCATCGCCTGGCGTGTCCGTGCTGAGCATCGCCAATCCCGATATCACGGCCACGCCCGACCCGGTGGCGGTGGCCCCTGTGGCGGCAAGCCCGGCGCCGGCGCAAAACGAGATGGGCAAGATCGAATCGGCCCTGAAGGGAGGCAAGCTGCTGGTCATCGTGCCCCTGTTCATGTTGCTGGGTCTGGGCCTGGCGTTTACACCGTGCGTGCTGCCGATGGTGCCGATTTTGTCGTCGATCATCATCGGCGATGGCGCCAAGGTCAGCCGTTCGCGTGGCTTGCTGTTGTCGCTGACGTATGCGCTGGGTATGGCCATCGTCTACACGGCGCTGGGCGTGGCGGCCGGCTTGGCGGGCGAAGGCCTGGCAGCCAAGTTGCAAAATCCGTGGGTGCTGGGCTTTTTCGCCTTGCTGATGGCGGGTCTGGCGTTGTCGATGTTCGGCTTGTATGAGTTGCAAGTGCCGGCTTTCCTGCAGGGCAAGCTGACGTCCGTGTCGAACCAGCAGTCGTCGGGCCGCCTGGCGGGCGTATTCGTCATGGGCGCCATTTCCGCCCTGATCGTGGGGCCATGCGTGGCCGCGCCGCTGGCCGGCGCCTTGCTGTACATCAGCCAGACGCGCGACGTCGTCATCGGCGGCAGCGCCCTGTTCGCCATGGCGGTGGGCATGAGCGTGCCGTTGCTATTGGTGGGTGTGTCGGCCGGTACCTTGCTGCCGCGCGCCGGCGCCTGGATGGATGCCGTCAAGCGCTTCTTTGGTGTGCTGCAACTGGGCGTGGCCTGGTGGCTGGTCTCGCCCGTGCTGCCGGGTGCCGTGCAGATGCTGGGCTGGACGGTGCTGTTCGTCGGCTACGGCATGTATCTGCTGGTGGGCAGGAGCGGCGCGAAGAACGCCTGGATCGCCAAGGCCTTCGGCCTCGTCTTTGCCGTGCTGGGCGCGATGCAACTGGTCGGCGTGGCCAGCGGTGGCCGCGACCCGCTGGCACCGCTGGCGCACCTGGGCGGTGGGCAAGTGCACGCGCAACCGTTTACGCGCGTGAAGACCGTGGCGCAGCTCGACGCGGCGCTGGCACAGCTCAATGGCAAGCCAGCCCTGCTGGACTTTTATGCGGACTGGTGCGTGTCCTGCATCGAGATGGAAAAGCTGACCTTTGTCGATCCCGCCGTGCGCGAAAAGATGGGGCAAGCCGTGTTGCTGCAAGTGGACGTGACGGCCAATGACGCCGACGACAAGGCCATGCTGAAACGTTTCCAGCTGTTCGGCCCGCCTGGCATCATCATGTTCAACCCGCAAGGGCAGGAAATCGCCCAGTCGCGCGTGATTGGTTTCCAGAATGCATCGACGTTCCTGACCTCCTTGCGCAAGCTCGACGGACAGTAAGCAGTCACTTGTCTGTCCAATAAGAAAAAGCCTGCGTCGCAGGCTTTTTCGATTTCTGCACAGCTAAAACTTAACCGGCTTTGGGATGCTCCTGCATGCCATGGTGGCCGCCGCGATGGCCACCGTGCTTGCCGGCAGGCACGCTGTCGTCAAACACTTTCTTTTGCTCCGGCGACAGCACGGCATAAAAGGTTTTCAGCGAGGCCAAACGGCTTTCCTGGCCGGCGATGCGTTCCTTCGACATGGCGATCCACTGCTCCATGCGTTCCGGTGCCGACAGCTTGGCCATCGCTTCGCGCTTGGCTTTCCAGTCGCCCATTGGTTTTTTCGGCGCATTGGCGGCCGTGAACGTGGCCCAGGCCGGTTCCTGCGCGGCCGTCAGTTTCAGCTTGTCGTGCAGACGGGCCTGGTACTTGGCCATGCGTTCGGCAGGGTTGCTTGCGCGGTGCTGGCCGCGCTGGCCATCATGTTGCATCTTGCTGCTGGCGGGAGGCGCGCTGGCAGCCGCTTCCTGGGCGTGGACGGTCAGCGATGCCGCACCCATGGCGAGTATGCTCATGGCGATGATCAAATTCTTGCGCAAGGTTGTCATTGAGGCGTTCATCTGGATTCCTTTGTAAAAGATGAGGGATGTACATGTTGCTGCACATGAATCCATGTTGGACGCGCCATGTTTCCCCGAAGTGTCCGCTGCCAGACAGTTTGTATCTATATGTTTCTTCGGGTCTCCTATATACAAGACGATACAAATGCGCTGTGCAAGGGTGAGGGAAGTGGGGATAATTCGTACCATGGAACCCACTTCTACAATTCTCATCGTCGACGATGACCGCGACATCCGCAGCTTGCTGGCGGACTACCTGGAAACGAACGCTTACCGCACCCTGGGCGCGGCAGATGGCACGGCCATGTGGAAAATCCTCGACGAAACGCGGCCCGACCTGATCGTGCTCGATTTGAACTTGCCTGGCGACGACGGCTTGACCTTGTGCCGCAAGCTGCGCGCGCAATCGACGGTGCCCGTGATCATGTTGACGGCGCGCAATGAGCCGCTGGACCGCATCCTGGGCCTGGAAATGGGCGCCGACGATTATTTGCCGAAACCGTTCGAGCCGCGTGAATTGCTGGCGCGCATACGCAGCGTGTTGCGCCGCAGCCATGCCATGCCATCGAACGTGCCGTCGGACAAGGCCCAGCAAATCCGCTTTTCCGGCTGGACCCTGGACTTGACGGCGCGTCACCTGCTCAATCCCAGCGGCCTGGTGATCATGCTGTCGGGCGCGGAATTCCGCTTGCTGCGCGTGTTCCTGGAACACCCGAACCGCGTGCTCAACCGCGACCAGTTGCTGAACCTGACGCAGGGACGCGACGCCGACCCGTTCGACCGTTCGATCGATATCCAGATCAGCCGCCTGCGGCAAAAACTCGGTGAAGATGCCCGCTTGCCGCAAATCATCAAGACCGTGCGCAACGGCGGCTACGTGCTGGCCGGCCAGGTCAATGTGGAGCCGCACGCGTGAAGGCCTTCCTGGGATCGATGACGGGCCGCGTCTTCATGTTCCTGCTGATCGGCATCGTCGCTTCTGCCGCGCTGACGCAGTGGCTGGCCGTGGGCGAACGCCAGCGCACCATCGAGCAATACCGCGACTACCACGCCGTCGAGCGGGCCGAGCAGCTGGTGATGGCGGCCGACGTGGTGCCGCTGGCCTCGCGCGCCGCTTACCTGAAAGTGGCCAACAAGGGTAGCGTGCGCCTGGAACTGCGTCCCGCGACGGAGCATGCGCCCGGTGCGCCGACGGTATTTTCCAGCGCCCTGCAAGCCAAGCTGGGCGAGGGCTTCAAGGTCAGCGCGCTGGCTGAACGCCCGGCCGCCTGCGTCAAGCCGCGCCAGTCGCCGGGCATGTTCGGCGCCAAGCCATGGGGCGGTACCTGTGAAAACCTCGACGTGCGTATGCAGGACGGCCACGTGCTGCGCCTGATGGTCTTGCCGCCACGCCAGCAGCCGCCGTTCAATGAACATAACGACTGGATGACCCTGCTGCCTTTCCTGATCAGCATCGCCATCCTCGCTTACCTGGTCACGCGCATGACCATGCGCCCGCTCAAACAATTGGCGCAGGCGGCGAAAGACCTGGGCAACGACATCAACCATCCGCCGCTGACCCTGTCGGGCGCCAGCGAGATCCGCCAGGCCAGCGCCGCCTTCAATGCCATGCAGGCGCGCATCCGTCAGCACATTTCCCAGCGCACGCAAATGCTGGCCGCCATCACGCATGACTTGCAGACGCCGCTGACGCGTTTGCGCCTGCGCCTGGAAAAAGTGGCCGATACAGAATTGTACGACCGCCTGGTGGGTGACCTGTCGGCCATGCAGAGCATGGTCAAGGAAGGGCTGGAACTGGCCCGCTCGATGGATAGCACGGAAGCGATGCAGGCGCTCGATCTCGACTCCCTGCTCGACAGCGTCTGCTCCGACGCGGCCGATGCCGGCCAGAAAGTCACCCTCAGTGGACAGGCGGCCATGGCCTTGATGGCGCGCCCGATCGCCATGCGGCGCTGCCTGGTGAACTTGATCGACAATGCCGTCAAATATGGCCAGTACGCGCAGGTCACCGTCGAGCGCATCGCCGGCGCGGCGCGCATCCGCATCCGCGACGGCGGGCCAGGTATTGCACCAGATCAACTGGCCAAGGTATTCGAACCGTTTTACCGCATCGAGACCTCGCGTTCGCGCGAATCGGGCGGCACGGGCCTGGGCCTGACCATCGCGCGCAATATCGCCGAGCAGCATGGCGCCACGGTTTCATTGCTGAATCATGTCGACGGTGGACTGGAAGTCACCCTGATCGTGCCAGAGTATTACGCAGGAAAGTGAGCATTTCCATGCGACAATATTGTGCTTTATGCCCCCTGGCAACTACATTCAACCTGCAGCCCTGCGCTGCTACAGCGTGACAGAACAATGAAAAAGACTAGTCTGGCAATCCTCGTGGGTGCGGCCCTGTGTATCGGTGGCAGCATCTGGTATTTCAATCATCAGTCCGGCGCGTCGACCGGCGGGCAGGATGGCAAAGGGGGCAAGGGCGGACAGGCGCCGACGACGGTGAGCGTGGTCGCGCCGCTGCGCCAGGATGTGCCGATGGTGCTGCAAGCCAATGGCAGCGTCATGCCCATCAGCAGTGTTGACTTGCATCCACAGACGACCAGCACGATTACCAAGGTGCATATCCGCGAAGGGCAGTTCGTCAAGCAGGGCGAACTGATGTTTACGCTGGACGCGCGCAGCGAGCATGCGAATGTCGACAAGGCGCAGGCGCAGGTATTGCGCGACCGCGCCTCGGTGCAGGATTTCGAGCGCCAGCTCAAGCGCAACCAGGATTTGCTGAGCAAGAACTTCATCGCCCAGGGCGCCGTCGATACCCTGCAAAGCCAGCTCGACGCGGCACGCGCCTTGCTGGCCGCCGACCAGGCCGCTTTGCGCGCCGCCCAGGTCGACTCCAGCTACACCGTCCTGCGTGCGCCGCAGGCGGGCAGGGTGGGCGCCATCAATGTCTACGCGGGCAGCCTGGTGCAGCCGACCACGTCGCTCACCAGCATCACCCAGCTCGACCCGATCGACGTGTCGTTCACCTTGCCGGAAAGCAGCCTGTCGGGCTTGCTGGCGGCGCAAAAGGCGGGCGAGGTGCCTGTCACGGCGCTCTTGTCCGATGCGGGCGGCAAGCAGCTCGACGGCAAACTGAACTTCATCGACAATGCCGTCGATCCGGCCACGGGCGTGATCAGGATCAAGGCGCGCTTCAATAATGGCGGCACCGACCTGTGGCCAGGCCAGTACGTGAATACGCAGCTGACCGTGCGCACCCTCAAGGATGCGCTGGTGATCCCGCAAAACGCCATCATCACGAGTACCGCCGGCACCTTCGTGTACTCGATGGAAGCGGACAATACGGCCAAGATGCGCAAGATAAGCCGCGTGTATGCATTCGGACCGAACGCCGTCGTCACCGGCCTGGCGGGCGATGAAAAGGTCATCGTCGATGGCAAGCAGAACTTGCGCCCAGGCAGCAAGGTGCGCCTGGTGGAAAAACACAAGGCTGCCGATGGCACCGCCGCACCGCAGGGCAAGCCAGCATGAACCTGTCCGAACTGAGCATCCGCCGCCCCGTCATGGTGGTGCTGCTGTCCCTGAGCATCATCCTGGCCGGCGTGCTGGCCTACCTGCAAATTCCCGTGGCGGCCTTGCCGAGCTACAACACGCCCGTCATCAACGTCAGCGCCGACCTGGCCGGCGCCAGCCCGGAAACCATGGCCTCGTCGGTGGCCTTGCCACTGGAGAAACAATTCTCCACCATTTCCGGCCTTAGCCTGATCACCTCCACGAGTACGCTGGGCAATACCTCGCTGACCCTGGAATTTGACGCCAGCATCAATGTCAACGAGGCAGCCGTCGACGTACAGGCGGCGCTGCTGCGCGCACAGCGTCAGTTGCCGACGGAAATGACGGACTTGCCTTCCTACCGCAAGGTCAACCCGGCCGATGCGCCCGTTTTGTTCATCCAGATGACGTCGCCATCGCTGAACTTGTCGGACCTCAACGATTATGCAGAAAACCTGATCGCGCCCAGCCTGTCGACCTTGCCTGGCGTGGCCCAGGTCATCGTCAATGGCCAGAAACGCTTTGCCGTGCGCGTGCGCGCCCGTGCCGACCTGATGAATGCGCGCAACCTGACGATGGACGAGCTGGCCACCGCCTTGCGCACCTCGAACACGAATTCCCCGCTGGGCATCCTTGACGGCCCGAGCCAGACCCTGACCATCCAGGGCAATCCGCAAATGATGAAGGCGGCCGATTTTGCCGAACTGATCGTCGCCAGTCGCAACGGCCAGCCCGTGCGCTTGAAAGATGTGGCCGAGGTGGAAGACAGCTTTCAATCGATCAAGTCCGTCGGCAGTTTCAATGGCGAGCGCTCGATCAGCCTGATGGTGCAACGCCAACCGGACGCCAACACCGTGCAAGTAGTCGATGGCGTGCGCCGTTTGCTGCCAGGTTTCAAGGAACAATTGCCACAGTCGATACAGATCAGCCTGGTCAACGACCGATCACTGTCGATCCGCGAAGCCATCCACGACGTCAACCTGACCTTGGCCCTGACGGTGGTGTTGGTGGTGCTGGTGATCTTTTTGTTCCTGCACCGCGCGGCCGCCACCTTCATTCCTGCCGTCACCATGCCGATTTCCCTGCTCGGTGCGCTGGCCCTGCTGTACTGGCTCGGCTACAGCCTCGACAACGTTTCTCTGCTGGGCATCACCCTGGCGGTGGGCCTCGTCGTCGACGATGCCATCGTGGTGCTGGAAAACATCGTGCGCCATATCGAGATGGGCAAGAAACCGATACGCGCGGCCCTGGAGGGGGCGAAAGAGATGGGTTTTACCATTATCTCGATTTCCGTCTCGCTGGTGGCCGTGTTCATCCCCATCTTCTTCATGCCGGGCGTGATCGGCTTGCTGTTCCATGAGTTCGCCGTTGTCGTCTCGCTGGCCGTGCTGGTGTCCGCCGTTGTGTCGCTGACCCTGGTGCCGATGCTGGCCAGCCGCTTCCTGCCTGCCGATACACGCGAGCACAATGACAGCGACCCCAGTCATGGCGAAAAAACCTTTATCGGCCGCCATTTCGAAGCGGGTTTTACGCGCTTGCGCAATGGTTATGTGTTTGTGCTCGACAAGGCGCTGGGGCACCGCAATGTGGTGCTGTGCATCGCCGTCGCCACGTTCGTGCTGACCGTGATCCTGTACAGCACCATCCCGAAAGGTTTCTTCCCCGAGGAAGACCTGGGCCAGATCCAGGTGAATACGGAAGCGTCGGAAGATATCTCCTCGGCGGCCTTGCAAGACTTGCAAGCCCGCGTGGCGGCCGTGCTCAAGGCGGACCCCAGCGTGCAGGACGTGACGTCGTTCGTCGGCGGCGGCAACACGGGCCGCATGTTCATGGTCTTGAAGCCGCGCAGCGAACGGCCGAAAATGCCGGTGGTGCTGGAAAACCTGCGTCGTGCGACGAGTACCGTGCCCGGCATGGCCGTGTATTTCCGTCCCGTGCAAAACTTGCAGTTGGGCGGACGCCAGAGCAAGAGCCGTTACCAGTACACCTTGCAAAGCGTCAGTCCCGATGCTTTGAATGACTGGGCGGAAAAGTTTATTGCGGGCATGCGCACCGATCCCGCTTTCCGCGACGTCACCAGCGATTCGCAGATCAAGGGCTTGCAGGCATCCCTCCGGATCGACCGCGACAAGGCCAATCTGCTGGGTGTGCAAATGTCCGATATCCGTACGGCCCTGTACAGCGCCTTTGGCGAGCGGCAAGTGTCGACCATCTATTCCTCGGCAGCCAGCTATTACGTAATCCTGGAAGCGGCCACGGCGGACCGCCAGTATGACGATGCGCTCACGCGCGTGTCCGTGCGCAGCAAGACGGGCGAACTGGTGAAACTGTCGAGTATTGCTTACGTGGAACGCACGATAGGCCCCACCTCCGTGAATCACCAGGGGCAGTTGCAGGCCGTCACCATCGCTTTCAACCTGGCGCCGGACGTTCCGTTGGGCATCGCCACGGGCAGGATCGACGCGATGGCCAAGGAAATGAGCTTGCCGGCCTCCATCATCACGCGCTACGGCGGCGACGCGGCCGTGTTCCAGAGCTCGCAGTCCAGCCAGATCATCCTCATCATTGCTGCGCTGGCCGTGATCTATGTGCTGCTCGGCGTGCTGTATGAAAGCTATATCCACCCGCTGACCATCCTGGCTGGCTTGCCATCGGCGGCCGTGGGGGCGCTCTTGACCCTGCGCCTGTTTGGCATGGACCTGACCATGATCGCCATCATCGGCATCCTGATGTTGATCGGCATCGTCAAGAAAAACGCCATCATGATGATCGACTTTGCCCTGCATGCGCAGCGCAACGAGGGCATGAGCCCGCCTGAAGCCATCCGTCAGGCCTGCATCCTGCGTTTCCGCCCCATCATGATGACGTCGGCGGCGGCCCTGATGGGCGCCTTGCCGATTGCCCTGGGCCTGGGCGCCGGCGCCGAGTTACGCCAGCCGCTGGGCCTGGCCGTGGTCGGTGGCTTGCTCTTCTCGCAAGTCATTACCCTGTTCATTACCCCCGTCATCTATTTGTTCCTCGACAAGTACAGCGGCACGGGGCCGTTGACGGACGAGCAATTGGTGGCGCTCGACAAGAAGGCTTGAGCCGACACACGGCCACCACCGGCGCCCCGTTCCTCAGTGAATGCGGCGCCGGTTTTGTATGGGCTGTGATACATACGGTAACAACCGTCAAGAGACGGCTCGGGTACTCTGGTTACCGCTGCAAGGAATGCCGCTATCCTGTACGCTTCGGATTGGAAATGCCGAGGAAGTGTTCCCAAAAGCAAGGGACTCTGGCACTATGGCTGCCCTGTAAGATTACTTTTGTCGCTACACAGAAAGCACGATTCATTTTGCATGACACGACCCATTTGATGGCTGCCGATTCCGACGTTTGTCCCACTTGCGGACAAGTGATCCAGCCACCACCGGCCTACGGGTCCAAGACCAGCACCATGCGCAAGGTTGCGCTGGGCGTGTCCGTCTTGCTGCATGTGTTGCTGGCGGCGTATGCCCTGTTGCGCAGCGACAAGATCGAAAAAATCCCGCCGCCGAAGAAGGAAAGTGCGATGGTCTACATCGCGCCCCTGAAGGACAAGCCGCAACCGAAGCCGCAGCCGAAACCCACGCCGAAACCGAAGGATACGAAAGTGGCCAAGGTGAAACCGCCGCCGGCCCCGAGCAAGCGCGTGGTGACCAAGGACGTGCCGCGCGACAAGCCGAAACTGGAAACGTTCACGCCGCCGCTGGTGTCGAAAGTGCCGTTGCCGCCGCCGCCGGCCGAAGACATGAGTTCGATGATCGAGCAGCGCCGCAAGCAGCGCCAGGCGCAAAATCCTGCACCGCCGGCCGAGGAAAGCGAGAACGACCGCGCCATGCGCGTGGCCAAGGCGAATATCGCCGGCGCGCAGGGACGCAATTCCGGCAGTGATCGCGAGGATTCGGGTGGCGTGTTTTCCATCGTCAACCAGACCTCCTTCAGTGCCGAAGTCAAGTTCAAGGGCTGGAATGGCAACTTCAAGCGCAACTGGCTGAAGCAGGAAAAAGTAGAACTGGGCAATGAACCCGATATCGAATCGGCCATCATCAAGAAGATGATCCAGCTGATCCGCGCCGAAAAGCCGGGCGATTTCGTCTGGGAATCGCGGCGCCTGGGGCGTAACGTCAACCTCAGCGCCCGCGTGGAAGACACGGCCGAACTGAGCGCCTTCCTGCGCCAGGAATTCTTTTCGGAGAAGCGGCCAGGGCCGGGACGGCGTTAAACGCTCAGCGCAATAAAAAAAGGCTGCACCGTGTGAACGGGCAGCCTTTTTTACGTAGCGTTGATCTCGATCAAGCCGGTTTGTCCGACTCCGGTTCGACGTCGTCTTCCATCTCGATCAGCTCGACCATCTGGGCCGCGCCATCTTCGCTGATGCCGGCCAGTTCCATGATCTTGTCATTGGCTTCGTCGATGCCGACGCGTTTCAAGGCCGAGAACAGTTGCACGGTGAACGGGAAGCCGATGCCGTCTTCATCCACATAGCTGTCGAGCTTGGCTTTCGCCTGGCGCAGTGCGTTGACCGATTCATTGCGGTTCAGCTTATCGACTTTCGTCAGGATGCAGTGGATCGGTTTGCCCGTCGGGGCGAACCATTCCAGCATCTGGACGTCCAGGTCGGTGAAGGGCCGGCGCGAATCCATGATCAGGACCAGGCCCGCCAATTGCTCGCGGCGCTGCACGTAGTCGCCCAGCAAGCGTTGCCAGTGCAGTTTGGCCGAACCGGAGACTTCCGCGTAGCCATAGCCGGGCAAGTCGACCAGCAGGCATTCGATTTCTTCGACGATGGTGGCATCCTTGCGGTGCTGCGCCACGTGGGCGCCGCCGATGGAGAAGTAGTTGATGTGCTGGGTACGGCCAGGTGTCTTGGAGGCGAACGCCAAGCCTTTCTGATTACACAAGATGTTGATGGCGGTCGATTTACCGGCATTGGAGCGACCGGCAAAGGCGATTTCCGGCACCGTGGTATCGGGCAGGTCACGCAATTGGTTGACGGTCGTAAAGAAGCGGGCTTGCCAGAGTTTTGACATGGGAGTAGTAAAGCAACAAAATGGAGCGATAAGGGAGCGGTAACGCCAAGAAGCTATTGTACAATAAGGGATTGTTAATTGTTGCCGGCGTAGCAGCGATGCGGCTTGCGGCCCTGAAAATAAATCAAAAATCTCAGGAGCGCGGCAATGTCCACCACTAATTTCTCACTGTCTCAGGGTGCCTGAATGAATCGTGCGTTTTCACCGTTTGTCCAATCCATGCTGCTCGCTTTGCTGGCTGTATCGGCAACTGCTTCCGCGGTCGAAGCACCGAAACCGGTCGTCAAGGCCGATGCCGCCAAGGGCGCCACCCTGTATGCTGATGGAGATATGGCGCGCGGCTTGCCTGCCTGCGTGTCCTGCCATGGCGCGGCCGGCAATTCGACCATCACGGTCAACCCGAAGCTGGCCGGCCAGCATGAAAGCTATATTTACAAGCAACTGGTCGACTTCACCACGCCGGAGCGCAATCAGCCCGTCATGACGACGTATGCGAAGATGCTCAGCGACGCTGACAAGAAAAATATTGCCGCCTACCTGGGCGCGCAGCTGTCCAAGCCGAGCGCCGCGAAAAACAAGGATACGATTGACCTGGGCAAGAAAATCTACCGTGGTGGCATTGCTTCCAAGCAAATCGCCGCCTGCGCCAGCTGTCATGGCGCGACGGGCAATGGCATGCCCGTCCAGTATCCGCGCATTGCTGGCCAGCACCAGGATTACACGGTAGCCCAGCTGGCCATGTTCCGCAGTACCAAGGCCGACGCCCGCAAGAACAGCGCGCAAATGCACACCATCGCCGCCCGCATGTCGGATGACGAAATCGCCGCCGTAGCCGACTATATCGCCGGCCTGAAGTAAGTTTTCATAGTGGCAAGAGATTGCCAGGCGCACCAGCGCGCATGAACAAGGGCGGCCATTTCAAACAGGCTGCCCTTTTTTATGGCAGGGGCCAAACAGGAGTATGCTGCCGCCTTGCGCGCAGACATACTGTGTGCTCCTTGCCCACTTTCCTGAAGATTGCATATCCAGTATGAGTATCAACGTATGAGCACAGGCACGACCGGAATCGAGTTAAAGACCCAACGCCGCAGCCTGGCTGAATTCGTCGAGCTGGTCTCGTCGATGCGCTTTGCCATCAGCCTGCTGACCCTGATCGCCGTCGCCTCCATCATCGGCACGGTGCTCAAGCAAAACGAGCCCATGCCCAATTATGTGAACCAGTTCGGTCCGTTCTGGTTCGCCGTCTTCGACAAGCTGAGCCTGTATTCCGTGTATTCGGCCTGGTGGTTCCTGGTGATCATGGGTTTCCTGGTCGCCTCGACCTCGCTGTGCATCGTGCGCAATGCGCCGAAGATGCTCAAGGACATGCGCAGCTGGCGCGACAATGTGCGCGAGCAATCTTTGCGCAATTTCCATCACAAGATGGAATGGCGGGCGCCGCTGCCGCGCGACGTGCTGGCGCAGCAGATGGTGATGCGCCTGAAAGACGCCGGCTACCAAGCCAAGGTGGTGGAAAAGGACAAAGCCACCCTGGTAGCGGCCAAGCGCGGCGCGGCCAATAAATGGGGCTATATCTTTGCCCACGGCGCCATCGTCATCATCTGTGTGGGCGGCTTGCTCGACTCCGAAATGCCGATACGCGTACAGCAATGGTTCTTTGGCAAGACGCCGTTTTCTGGCAGCGGTGTGATCGCCGATATTCCCGCCCAGCACCGTTTGAGCCTGTCGAACCCCACTTTCCGCGGCAACACCATGATCCCGGAAGGCTCGTCGAGCAACACGGCCATCATTCCCCAGGCAGATGGCGTGCTGATCCAGGATCTGCCCATCACCATCCTGCTGAAAAAATTCCACATCGATTTCTACAGCACGGGCATGCCCAAGCTGTTCGCCAGCGATGTCGTCATCACCGACCATGTCACGGGTGAAAGTTTTCCTGCGACTATCAAAGTCAACCAGCCGCTGCTGTACAAGGGCCTGGCCCTGTACCAGTCCAGCTTTGAGGATGGCGGCAGCAAGCTCAAGTTGACGGGTTTTCCCATGACGGGCAAGACGACGAAACGCTTCGATATCGGCGGCGAAGTGGGCGGCAGTACGCCGCTCGAGCGCAGCGATGGCAATTCCTACACGGTGGAATGGTCGGCTTTTCGTCCGTTTAACGTGGAAAACCTCAGCGCCGGCCAGGATGTGCGCGCCGTCAGCAAGGCGGAAAGTTTCAACGATAAATTTGCCGTCGGCCTGGACAAGCGCCTCGGTTCGGCCGCGAAGAATGCGAATAACAAGGATCTCAAGAACGTCGGTCCTTCGGTGCAATACAAATTGCGCGACAAGACGGGCCAGGCGCGCGAGTACCAGAACTACATGCAGCCAGTCACAGTGGATGGCACGACGGTGTTCCTGGCCGGCATGCGCATCAACCCCAGCGATGCCTTCAGCTTCCTGCGCATTCCAGCCGATGACAATTACAGCGTAAACGAATGGATGCGTTTGCGGGCCGCGCTGCAAGATCCCGCGCTGCGCCAACAAGCTGCCGCGCGCTATGCGGCCCGCGCCATGCCGCAGCCGGGCGCGGAAGCCCTGCGCGGCCAGTTGCAGGAATCGGCGGCGAAAAGCCTGGGCATCTTTGCCGGCAATGGGCAAGAGGGCGGTTTCCTGGCCATTTCGCGTTTCCTGGAGAAAATTCCTGCCGCCGAGCAAGAAAAAGCGGCCGATATCTTCATGAAAATCTTGAATGGCAGCCTGTGGGACTTGTGGCAGGCGGCGCGCGCCCAGGATGGCTTGAAAGCCATTGAGGCCGATGACAAGCACGGCCGCTTCCTGCAGCTGGCCACGAATGCGTTGTCCGACAGCTTCTTCTATGGCGCGCCTGTGTATCTGCAACTCGACGACTTCACGGAAATCAAGGCATCCGTGCTGCAGGTGACGCGTTCGCCGGGCAAGAGCGTGGTGTACCTGGGTTGCCTGTTCCTCGTGATCGGCGTGTTTTCCATGTTTTATATCCGCGAGCGCCGCCTGTGGGTGTGGATCAAGGATGGCGAAGGCGGCAGCGAAGCGCTGATGGCCATGAGCACGCAACGCAAGACGCTGGATTTTGAAAAAGAATTTGAGACTTTGAAGGCAAAGCTGCCGCAATCGGCGTAAGCTGCGCTGTGTCTGGGACGCTTGCGCGTCGCCAGGAATGGAGAAAATGATGGAATTGGCAAACAAGCAAATATATACGCAGGAACCAGGATTTTTCAAGCGCCTGAGCCTGATCGATTGGCTGTATGGCGCCGGCTTGCTGGCCGCCTCCCTGTTTGGCCTGATGCGCTTTGGCGCCTTCATGGATATCTATGAAAAGGCCATCTTGCTGGCCGCGGCGCCCACGTTCGCGTGGCTGGGCTGGTACTGGAAGCCCGTGCGCTGGCTGATCCCCGTGGCGGCCGTGCTGTCGCTGTTCGCCATCGAGCTGTACGCAGGCCATCTGGAGATGGCGAACCAGAAATTCTTCCTGAAATACATCTTGTCGAGCCAATCCGCCATCCTGTGGATGGGCACGCTTTTCGTGCTGTCGACCCTGTTTTACTGGATTGGCCTGGTGGCGCGCTCGGAATTCGGCTCCTCCGTCGGCTCCCTGCTGTGCTGGGCCGGCGTGGTGCTGGGCCTGACGGGCATGCTGGTGCGCTGGTACGAGTCTTACCTGATCGGTGCCGACGTGGGCCACATTCCCGTGTCGAACCTGTATGAAGTGTTCATCCTGTTTTCCTTGATCACGGCCATGTTCTACCTGTACTACGAGCAGCATTATGCGACGCGCCAGCTGGGCGCCTTTGTCATGCTGGTCATTACAGCGGCCGTGGTCTTCCTGATGTGGTACACGGTCACGCGCGACGCGGCCGAAATCCAGCCGCTGGTGCCGGCCCTGCAAAGCTGGTGGATGAAGATCCACGTGCCGGCCAACTTCATCGGCTACGGCACGTTCGCCCTGTCGGCCATGGTGGCGGCAGCGTACCTGCTCAAATCGAGCGGCTATCTGGTTGACCGCCTGCCGTCGCTGGAAGTGCTCGACGACGTCATGTACAAGGCCATTTCCGTGGGCTTTGCTTTCTTCACGGTAGCGACCATCCTGGGTGCCCTGTGGGCGGCCGAAGCGTGGGGCGGCTACTGGTCGTGGGACCCGAAAGAAACCTGGGCGCTGATCGTCTGGCTCAACTATGCAGCCTGGCTGCACATGCGCCTGATGGCGGGCTTGCGCGGCCGCGTCGCCTCGTGGTGGGCGCTGGTGGGCTTGCTGGTGACGACGTTTGCCTTCCTGGGCGTGAATATGTTCCTCTCCGGCTTGCATTCTTACGGCAAACTTTAATGACAGAAGCGTCATGAACGGCCTGGGAAAACTGGTGTAAGGTACATTCAATCACCTTTTTCCCGGAGCCGCCATGTTGATCAAGCGCAGTCCCAACGGCATTGAATTGCCGTATTCTTCCGAAATCACGCCGCGCGCCGTGTTTGAATCGCGCCGCAGCTTCATCAAGCAAGTGGCGCTGGGCTCGATGTCCAGCGCGGCCTTGCTGGAAATGGCCAGCCGCGAAGCTTTCGCGCAAGGCACGAATCCCAAACTGGCAGCCAAGCTCAATCCCGCCTATTCGGCGCTGGAAAAGCAGACGGCCTATAAAGACGCCACCAGCTACAACAATTTCTACGAATTCGGCACGGACAAGAGCGATCCGGCGCAAAACGCGGGCACCTTGCGCACGCGGCCATGGACGGTCAGCATCGAAGGCGAAGTGAAAAAGCCGATGACGCTGGACCTCGATGCGCTGCTGAAGCTGGCGCCGCTGGAAGAGCGCGTGTACCGGCTGCGGTGCGTGGAAGGCTGGTCGATGGTCATCCCGTGGGTCGGTTATTCCTTCTCGGAAATCATCAAGAAGGTCGAGCCGACAGGCAATGCCAAGTATGTGGAATTCATCACCCTGGCCGACAAGAAGCAAATGCCGGGCGTGGGCAGCCGCGTGCTGCAGTGGCCCTATACGGAAGGCTTGCGCATCGATGAAGCGAACCATCCGCTGGCACTGCTGACCCTGGGCATGTATGGCGAGACCTTGCCGAACCAGAATGGTGCGCCCGTGCGCATGGTCTTGCCGTGGAAATATGGTTTCAAGTCCGCCAAATCCATCGTCAAGATCCGTTTCGTCAAGGAGCAGCCGCGCACGTCCTGGAACCTGTCGGCCCCGTCCGAATACGGTTTTTACTCGAATGTGAACCCGAACGTCGATCATCCGCGCTGGTCGCAAGCTTCCGAGCGGCGTATCGGCGAAGACGGTTTTCTCACGCGCAAGCGCAAGACCCTGATGTTCAACGGCTATAACGACGTGGCCTCGCTGTATGCTGGCATGGACCTGAAGAAGTTCTTTTAAGGAAAGACCATGGCCCTCAACCCCACGCCGAGACAATTGTCGCTATTCAAAAGCCTGGTCTTTCTGCTGGCGCTGCTGCCCTTTGCACGCATGGTCTGGCTGACGTACACGGGGCAACTGGTGGAGCCGCTGGAATTCATCACGCGCGGCACGGGCGACTGGACCCTGTATTTTCTCTGCATCAGCCTGGCGGTGACGCCCTTGCGGCGCCTCACGCAGTGGAATTGGCTGATCAAGCTGCGGCGCATGCTGGGCCTGTTTGCGTTTTTCTACGCGGCACTGCATTTCACCACCTTCCTGTGGTTCGATCACTTTTTTGATGTGCAGGAAATGTGGAAGGATGTGCTCAAGCGTCCGTTCATCACGGTGGGCTTCATCGCCTTCGTCTTGCTCATTCCGCTGGCCGTGACGAGCACGAACGGCATGGTGAAACGGCTGGGCGGCAAGCGCTGGCAGTGGCTGCACCGCTTGATCTACATCATCGCGCCGCTGGGTATCCTGCACTTCTGGTGGATGAAGGCGGCCAAGCACAATTTCGCGCAACCAATCCTGTTCGGCAGTATCGTCGCGCTACTGCTGTTAATACGCGTGGTTTTCGCCTGGAACAAGCGAGAGAAGGGCGCCAGGGCGGCGAAGGCAGCTACCCCGGTGCGTTCCGTTTAGGTGGCCGGCACGATCACGGGCGGCGGTGGCACGGGGGCCGGCTCAACCGGGCCTTTGGCTGGCGCGCCCTTGGCCGCGGGCGGCTTGGGCAGGTACAGGGGACCGGGCTGGCCGCAGCCCGCCAGGACGCTAGAAACCACAATGGCGGTGCCGATATAAAACGCTGAGGATGACTTCACGATTAGAATCACGGTTTGATTAAGATCTTTGGAGTGTAGCATGAGCGAATCGGAATTCCTGGCCTTGGCCGAAGCCACCCTGACCCAGATCGAGGCGGCGCTGGACCGGCTGAACGATGAAGACGTGCTCGACGTCGAATGCAGCCGCAGCGGCAATGTGCTGGAAATCGAATTCATCGATAACGGCACGAAAATCATCGTCAACAGCCAGGCCCCCATGCGCGAAATGTGGGTGGCGGCCCGTTCCGGCGGTTTCCACTACAAGTGCGTGGGCGACGAGTGGATCAATACGCGCGACGGCTCCGAACTGTTTGCCGCCCTGTCGGCCATGGCCAGCGAGCAGGCGGGCGCACCCGTCGTGCTGAAGTAACTTTTCGCCGCGGCAATAAAAAAGGGACAGCCTCTTCAGGCTGCCCCTTTTGCGTCAAACGAACTTAGAAGAGTTCATTCTTGACCGCTTCCTTGGCTTTCTCTTCCTCCGGCGTGCCGCGCGCCGCGCCTTCCAGGCTGCCTACGCCCGTGCCCGGTGGATTTTCCGCATAGTAATACTCGTCGCCCACGTGGATCAGCCCTTCCGGCACGGCGCGTTCCTCGACGGGAATGCTTTTCAGGGCTTTCGCCATATAGCTGATCCAGATCGGCAAGGCCAGGCCGCCGCCCGTTTCCCGGTTACCCAGGTTGCGCGGCTGGTCATAGCCGATCCAGGCGATGCCCACCAGCTTGGCCTGGTAGCCGGCGAACCACGCATCGATGGAATCGTTGGTGGTGCCTGTCTTGCCGGCCAGGTCAGGGCGCTTCAAGGCCATGGCCTTGTTTGCCGTACCGAAGCGCACGACGTCGTTGAGCATGCTGTTCATCATGAAGGCATTGCGCTCATCGATGACGCGGTTGGCTTCCTCGCCCGCCAGGTCCGGCTTGGCTTGCGACAGGATATTGCCATCGCTATCGGTCACCTTGGCGATCAGATACGGGTTGATCTTGTAGCCGCCGTTGGCGAACACGGCATACGCGCCCGCCATCTGCAGCGGCGTCACGTTGCCGGCGCCCAGGGCCAGGGTCAGGTACGGCGGGTTCTTGTCCGCGTCAAAGCCGAAGCGCGTCGCGTATTCCTGGCCATACTTGGCGCCGATCTTGTGCAGGATGCGGATGGAAATCATGTTTTTCGATTTCATCAAGCCCTTGCGCATGGTCATCGGACCATCATATTTGCTGTCGTAGTTCTTCGGTTCCCACGCCTGGCCGCCCGTCTGGCCCGCGTCGAACGAGATCGGCGCATCGTTGATGATGGTGGCCGGCGACAGGCCCCGTTCCAGCGAAGCGGAATAGATGAAGGGCTTGAAGGCCGAACCGGGCTGGCGCCACGCCTGCGTGACGTGGTTGAACTTGTTGCGGTTGTAATCGAAGCCGCCCACCATGGCGCGGATGGCGCCGTCCGTGGTGCTGGCCGACACAAATGCCGATTGCACTTCCGGCATCTGCGTCAAGACCCAGGCGTTGCCTTCTTGCATGACGCGGATCACGGCGCCGCGCTTGATGCGGCGGTTCGGCGCTGCTTTTTCCGACAGCCAGGCCGCGCCAAAGGTCAGGCCGGGCCCGGTAATGGTGATTTCCTCGCCGGCCGACGTGACTGCCTGCAAGGACTTGGGTGACGCCTGCAGCACCATGGCGGCGATGATGTCGTCGCTGTCCGGGTGGTCGGCCAGTTCCGTCTCGATCGCGTCGTCTGCTTCGGCCTTGGTTTTCGGAATCTCGATGTAGGCTTCCGGGCCACGGTAGCCGTGGCGTTTCTCGTAATCCATCACGCCCTTGCGCAAGGCAATGTAGGCGGCATCCTGGTCGGCCTTGGTGATGGTGGTGTAGACGTTCAGGCCGCGCGTATAGGTATCTTCCTTGAATTGCTCGTAGACCAGCTGGCGCGCCATTTCCGACACGTATTCCGCGTGCACGCCAAAGGCGCTGCTGTCGGTTTTCACTTTCAGCTCTTCATTCTTGGCTTCCGTGTATTGCTCTGGCGTAATGTAGCCCAGCTGCGCCATGCGCTGCAGGATGTATTGCTGGCGCATGCGCGCGCGTTTCGGATTGACGACGGGATTGTAGGCCGACGGCGCTTTTGGCAAGCCGGCCAGCATGGCCGCTTCGGCCACGGTGAGGTCCTGGATATTCTTGCCGAAATAGATTTGCGCGGCCGAGGCGAAGCCGTAGGCGCGTTGTCCCAGATAAATCTGGTTCATATACACTTCGAGGATCTGGTCCTTGCTGAGGTTTTTCTCGATCTTCCAGGCCAGCAAGACTTCATACGCCTTGCGCTTCAGCGTCTGTTCGCTGGACAGGAAGAAGTTGCGCGCCACCTGCTGCGTGATGGTCGAGGCGCCTTGCTTGGCGCCGCCCGTCAGGTTGTGCAGGGCCGCGCGGGTGATGCCCAGGTAATCGACACCGCCATGTTCATAGAAGCGGTCATCTTCGATGGCCAGCACGGCTTTCTTCATGACATCGGGAATATCCTTGATATGCACCATGTTGCGCCGTTCTTCACCGAACTCGCCGATCAGCACACTGTCGGACGTGAACACGCGCAGCGGCATTTTCGGCTTGTAATCGGTCAAGGTATCGAGCGCCGGCAGGTTCGGATAGGCCATGGCCAGGCCAAAAACCACCAGCAAGACGCCGACGATGCCCAGGCCCAGCAGCGATACCAGCGCCATCAGCAGAAAACGTTTGGGTTTGCTGCCCTTGGTGGGCGGCTTCGAGCCAGCGGAGCCAGCGGAGTTTGAAGATGTCATGCGTCGTATGTCTTTCGGTTAATTATGCCGGTCAATTATAAGCGAGCTTGCCGGGGTGGCAGCGCGCCGTGGCGCTTGCCGGGGGGAGTGTCGACACTTGTCGATACTCTATATAAGCGTGTATTGGCCCGCTGGCAACCAGGATTTGGTAACAATTATTCTGCGCCAGATCACGGCCAGGCCAGATAGGCGCCGCGCGCAGCAGACTCCGGCGTGAAATCCGTTTACAAGCCAGCGCTGCCGGGACTAGGCTTTCAGATGGCAGGAACCCCTCCCACGGTCACGTTTCTCTATGAAAAACATGTCTATCCGCAGTTTTCTTGGCATCGGTTTGCTGGGCGTTGACATGGCGGACGATGCCGTGCGCGTGGTCGAGTTGAGACGCCGGCGGGGAAAATTGTCGTGCCGGCATTGCGGCAGCGCCGCGCTGGCGGCAGGAGTGATGCTTGAAGGCAATGTCGAAGATTCGCAGGGCCTGGCCGCCGCCGTACGCCTGGCATGCCGCAACAGTGGCAGCGCCTGCACCCGCGTGGCGCTGGCCATGCCGGCCACGGCCCTGATCGCGCATGTGATCCGTCTGCAGGCGGGCTTGCCCGAGGAACAACTGGAAATCCTGGTGGAACTGGAGGCGGCGCAATACATGCCGTTTGCGCTGGAAGACGCCAGCCTGGATTTTTACCAGCTCGGGCCGGCGCCACCGCTTGCCGGCCAGGCGCAGCGGGAGATCGAAGTGCTGCTCGTGGCGGCGCGCCGCGCCAGCGTGCAGCGCCGCCTCGATGCGGCTACGGCAGCCGGCTTGACACCCGTCGTCATGGATAGCGAGGCGCTGGCGCGCCAGGCGGCCGTTGCACAAGGGGGATGGCAAGCCTTGCCGGACAGCGGACTGGCATTTCAGCTGGCCTGGGGGCTGGCTTTGCACCGGTACGCCCGATGAAGAGCGTGGCGCAAGTGCCATGCATCAACCTCTTGCCGCATCGCCAGGCGGCGCGGCGCAGGCGTATTCAGATGCTGCTGTGGCAACTGGCCGGTGGGGCGCTGCTGGGCTTGCTGCTGGTGCTGGCGGCGGGCGCCTGGCTGCAGCAGCAGCTCGACGCGCAGCTGCGCCGCCAAGAAGGCTGGCGCAATGCCATGCAGCAAGTAAATACCATCCTTGTCACCGGCAAGCGGGTGCAGAGCGAGACGGCGGCGCTGGTGCTGCGCCAGCAGGCCATTGCTAGTTTGCAAGAACAACGCAATGCCTGGGTGCGCATGCTGGACGCGCTGGCGCGGGCGATACCGGCCGGTGTGGCCTTGCACAGTGTGCGCCAGGAAACGGCGATGGTGCGCTTGCAAGGGCATGCCATTTCGCAGGAAAAGGTCGCAGCATTGCTGCAGGCGCTGGAGCAGGCCGCGCCCTGGTCCCGGCCGGAATTGGTGGAAGTACGGCTGGAAGTGCGCGGCGCGGGCGACGGCGCGGTGGAATGGACGATACGGCTGGCTTTGACAAGCGCTGGACGCCTGTCCAGTAAACTTAGCCCTGGAGGTTGATCATGCTGAGCTTGAAGACCGCGTCGCTGTGGCCGCTACCGGTGCGCCTCGCTTGCGCTGCCCTGTCTGGCATGCTGGTGGCCGCCCTGCTGCACGCCGCCTGGCTGGATGGCATGATGGCTGCCGTGCAGGCGGCGCAAGGGGAAGAAGGCCGCTTGCGCGCCGCGTATCTGTCGGCGCAGGCCAGGGCGAGCCTGTTGCCGCAGTGGCGTGCGCAGCAGCGCCAGGCTGGCGCCGAGTTGGCCCTTCTGGAACAGCAGTTGCCCGACCAGCAAGCGATGGCGGTATTGTTGACGGACATCAACGCCGCAGGCCAGTCGCGCGGTCTGCAATTTTCGCTGTTCAAGCCGGGGGCGGCCCGGCCGCAAGCGCAGTATGTCGCCTTGCCGATCGCCATACAGTTGCGCGGCGGATATCACGCCATGGGCGCGCTGCTGGCGGACCTGGCGCGCTTGCCGCGCATCGTCACGGTGCATGAGCTGGCCTTGACCCTCGGCAAGGATCGCCTGCTGACGCTCGATGCCGTGCTGCAGGCGTATCGCTTGCCCGACGCGGGGGAACGGGCGGCGCAAGCGGCTTTGTCGCCCAAGGCAGGCACACCTGCAGCCACACCGGCATGGCGCCCGCTTGCCGCTGTCGCGCCCCCTTCCTACGAAGCCGCCGCCTTGGCCGATCCTTTTAATGCATTGCCGCCCGCCAGCGCGCCGGGTCAACGTGGCAGCGTGGCGGGGCCCGACCCGCGGCGTGTGCGCGAAGCGCTGGAAAGCGTGGCGCTGCCGGCCATCAGCATGGTCGGTAGCGTGCAACAGGCCGGGCGCCTGAGCGCGCTGCTGCTGGCGGGCCAGCGTGTGTACCGGGTGGCGGTGGGCCAGTATCTGGGCCCAGACCACGGCCAGGTCACGCGGATCAGCGAACAGGCGCTGCAGTACAAAGAGTTGCTGCCGGACGCGGGAGGCGGGTGGCGCGAACGGCACGGCAGCCTGTCCCTGCAAAAAACGGGTGACGCCAAAGCCGGCGTGCCGGAGGCTGCGCCATGAAGCCGTCTGTGTGGATGTGCTCGATGTGCTCGATATATTGGACCTTGCTGCACGGCGCCGCCCTGGCCGGAGATGAGGCAGTGGTGCAGGTGACGGCGCCGCGCCTCTATGCCGGCGAGAAAATCTCCGTCGATTTCCAGAACGTGGGCGTGCGCGCGGCCCTGCACATCCTGGCCGATGCGTCGGGGCAAAACATCATCGCCAGCGACAGCGTGGCGGGCAACCTGACCCTGCGCCTGCGCGACTTGCCGTGGGACCAGGCGCTCGACGTGCTGCTGCAGGCCAAGGGCCTGGACATGCGGCGCAATGGCAACGTGCTGTGGATCGCGCCGCGCGAGGAAATGCTGGCGCGCGAAAAACTGGAACTGGAGCAGCGCGCGCAGATCGCGGAACTGGAACCCTTGCAGTCGGCCATCTTCCAGCTCAACTACCAGAAGGCGGAAGCGTTCCGCAGCGTGTTCGGCCTGGACGCGGGCGAGGGGCGCAGCCGGTTGCTGTCGCGCCGTGGCAGCGTGCTGATCGAGCCGCGCACGAATCAGCTGTTCGTGACCGACGTGCCGGCGCGCCTGGAGCAGATCCGCCAGCTGATCGCCAAGACGGATATTCCAACGCGGCAAGTGATGATCGAGGCGCGCATCGTCGAAGCGAACGACAGTTTCAGCCGCAACCTGGGCGCGCGCCTGGGTTTTACGGACCAGCGCCTGGCACAGGGCCAGGTGCCCGGTTTTTCCCTGGGCGGCAGCGGGCGCCGCGCGGCCATCGGCGGCAGCTACCAGGGTGTGGGCGAGGCGACGGGGCAAACGGTGGCCGGCGCCGGCGCCTTCGTGCCGAACACGCAATTCGTCAACTTGCCGGCCGCCAGCATCAATGGTTTGCAGCCGGCCAGCTTCGCCCTAAGCCTGTTCTCGGCGGCCGCCAACCGCTTTCTGAACCTGGAATTGTCCGCGCTGGAAGCGGACGGCAAGGGCAAGATCATATCCAGCCCCCGCGTGGTAACGGCCGACAAGGTGCTGGCGCTGATCGAGCAGGGCATCGAACTGCCGTACCAGGTGGCCACCAGTAGCGGTGCCACGTCGATCACGTTCCGCAAGGCTAACCTGCGCCTGGAGGTCACGCCGCAGATCACGCCGGACGGCAACGTGGTGCTGGAAGTGGACGTCAACAAGGATAGCGTGGGCCAGGAAACGCGTTCCGGGTTTGCCATCGACACCAAGCATGTGCGCACGCAAGTGATGGTGGAAGACGGCGGCACGGTGGTGTTGGGCGGCATTTATCAGCAGTCCGAACGGGGCACGGACAGCAAGGTGCCGCTGCTGGGCGACATCCCCGTGCTCGGTTTTTTTTTCCGCAGCACGGGCCGCAGTCAAGAAAAAACGGAACTGATGGTGTTTATTACGCCGAAAATAGTGGCAGATCGGCCAGCAACACGTTAATGTCACATCTTTACGTTTAAGTAACAATGCAAACGAAAGCAGACTGATGGCGACTATGCGGAATGTATCTTGGGGCAACACTTATTGGAGTCGGGTATCGGCTTGGCTGGTCTTGCTGGCGCTGGGCACCTTGCTGGCTGCCTGTGGCGGCGGTGGTGGTGATCCGACCATTGATGGCGGCAGCAGTGGCGGCACGACCGGTGGTGTGGCCGCGACGGTCACGGTCAGCCTGTTTGACGCTGCTGGTCTGCCCAGCAATGCGTTGAGCAGCACGACTCCGCTGACGGCCAAAGCGCTCGTCAACGATAAAAATGGCGTTCCTATCAGCAATGCCGTGGTCACGTTTTCGGCCGACACCGCGTTGGTAACGTTGTCATCGACCAACGGCACGGCGCTGACCGACGCCAAGGGCTATGCCAGCATCACCGTCTCGGCCTTGAATGCGACGGTCGCGGGTGCGGGCAAGCTGACGGCCACTGTCGCGGCGGGCACCGCCACGATAAGCGGCGACGCGAGCTATGCAATCAAGACGGCGCAGGCATCGGGCGTAAAAATGACGTTATCGCTGCTCAATGGAGACAGCGCCAGTAACGCGCTGTCGAGCGCAACCCCGCTCACGGCCAAGGCCGTAGTCACCGATCTGAGTGGCAAACCGATTAGTGGTGCGCTGGTCCTGTTTTCTACTGACAACGCTTTGGCACTGCTATCGTCATCGACGGGCACGGCGCTGACCGACGACAGTGGCACGGCCAGCGTCATCTTGCGGCCAGTCAGTCTGCTCGCCAGTGGCGCGGCTACTTTGCGGGCCACCAGCACCACCAACGGCGCCACCGCCAACAGCCAGGCCACCTATGTGCTGGGGGCAACTGCATTGTTTGCGTCGAACTTGACATTCTTGCCCAGTGGTATCGCTGCTTACGGCTCCACGACCATGTCGGTCGATATCATGTCTGGCGATAGCGTGACTGACGGCACCCCATATTTTGGGGCTGGCGTGACTGTCCAATTCAGCTCGCCCTGCATTCTGGCAGGCAAGGCCAGCGTGGCAACGGAGGTCGCTGCAAGAAACGGCAAGGCAACGGCGGTATATCGCGATCTTGGTTGCGGCAGCGCCGATATGATTAATGCCAGCGTGGTTGGCAGTAATGGCGCCATACACTCCACCCTGATGGTCGGCGTTCCTGCGCCAGCGTCGATACAGTTGTCAGCCGTGAGCCCAGCAGGCAAGTCCATCGTGATAAAAGGGCAGGGCGGCTTGCTGCGGACGGAAACGGCAACGCTGACTTTCCGCGTGTTCGATACCTTTAACAAACCGCTTGCCGGCCAGGACGTCACGTTCTCGCTGGACGACGGGGCTGCCGTGACCCTCAATAAATTGACGGACACGACCGATGCCAACGGCGAAGTCATCACCACGGTCAATTCCGGTACGACACCGACCACGTTCCGCGTGAAGGCGACATTGAAGTCCTTGATGTATACGTATTCCGACTCCATCCTCGTCACGACCGGCAAGCCCGTGCAATCGGGATTCTCGATTAGCGTGGGCAAGTCGAATGTGGAAGGCTGGTCGTATGACAGTTCTGTAACCGCACCGGCTACCACCGTCACGGTTTTGCTGGCCGACCAGGCGGGTAATCCTGTTCCTGACGGTACACCCGTCGCATTCCAGAGCAGCCTGGGTGCCATTGGATCGTCCAGCATGGGCGGTTGCATCACCGCCAATGGCGGTTGTTCGGTGGACTTCCGCAGCCAGGAGCCGCGTACGGCAAGCAATCCACCCATCACGCCTTGCAATGATGTCAGCAATGGCGGTACGGCAGACAAACCGTGGCCAGGCTTGGCGTTGATTTGTGCGAGCACGACCGACGGCAGCAAGCCGCTATTTGTTAGAACGGCTATTTTCCTGAGCGGCAGCCATGCCGATAATGTCACATTGCTCGATGGAGCAAATAGCGTCAGGCTCGATGGAAGCGCCTATGATCTTGGCACTGTGAAGGCTGCAGATGTACGTCAATTCAGCGTGCGTATCAGCGATTTGCGCCAGAATCCCATGCCTTCCGGCAGCACGGTGTCGATTACTAATCTGGTTAACGGCGCTGCCACGATATCGCCCACCAGTGTGCAAAATATCTTCCCGCACAATGCCTCAGGCGTCGATGACCGCAGTGGAGGCAACATTCAGGGTAACCAGGGAAGCTGGCATGCCGTTACAATTAACAGCCTGACGCCGACCAGTTGCACGGTTCCGTTGATCAGCACGTTTAATGTGACGGTAACTACGCCGCTGGGCAATACCACCAGTTATCCGTTTAAACTGGCATTCTCTTGTCCTTGACGCGAGGGTAACGGGCGGTCTGCGCAGGAGGCAGACTGCGTGTGGTGTCCGTTTATTTTCTGAATGATATAAAAAGTGTCTGAAATTTCCAACAGTAATATTTTCCTTGTCGGCCTCATGGGCGCAGGCAAAACCACGATCGGGCGCATCCTGGCCCGCAAGCTGGGCTTGCGCTTTGTCGATTCTGACCACGAAATCGAGGCACGCACGGGAGCGACCATCCCGTGGATCTTTGAAATCGAGGGCGAGGCCAGCTTTCGCCGGCGCGAGGCCGAGGTCATCCGCGACCTGAGCGCCCAGGAAGGCATCGTCATGGCCACCGGCGGCGGCGCCATCCTCAATGCCGACAGCCGCGCCTACCTGAAGGAGCGGGGCACGGTCGTGTATCTGCGCGCCAGCGTCAGCAACATCCTGGCGCGCACCAGCCACGACAAGAACCGCCCCCTGCTGCAGACGGCCGACCCGCGCCGCAAGCTGGAAGAATTGACGTCACAGCGCGAGCCCCATTACATGGAAGTGGCCGACATTGTGATCGACACGGGCCGTCCTAACGTACAATCGATGGTTCAGACCATCCTGATGCAGCTGGCCAGCCTCGAATGCGAGGCCTCGCCCAACTGCGTCATTCATGCAGAGCCTTCGATGAACGAGCAATCCAAAATGTTGTTGAGCGTAGACCTCGACGAACGCAGTTATCCGATCGCCATCGGTCCCGGCCTGCTGGCCGACGCCGATGCGCTGCTGCGCCATATCAGCGGCCACAAGGTGGCCATCGTCACCAATACCACCGTCGCCCCCCTGTACCTGGGCCGCCTGCAGGCGGCGCTGGCCAGCGATGGCCGCGAAGTGATCTGCATCGTCCTGCCGGACGGCGAAGAATATAAAAACTGGGCCAGCCTGATGCAGATCTTCGACGCGCTGCTGGCCAATAAATGCGACCGCAAGACCACCCTGGTGGCGCTGGGCGGCGGCGTGATCGGCGACCTGACCGGCTATGCGGCTGCCAGCTACATGCGCGGCATCGGCTTCGTGCAGGTGCCCACCACCTTGCTGGCGCAGGTCGATTCCTCCGTCGGCGGCAAGACGGGTATCAACCACCCGCTGGGCAAGAACATGATCGGCGCCTTCTACCAGCCGCGCGCCGTGATCGCCGACACCTCCACCCTGGAAACCCTGCCGGCGCGTGAGCTGTCGGCCGGTCTCGCCGAAGTGATCAAGCATGGCGCCATCATCGATGCTGCTTTCTTCGACTGGATCGAGGCGAACATGGCCAAGCTGATGGCGCGCGACAAGGGGACTTTGGCGTATGCGATTGCCCGTTCGTGTGAAATCAAGGCCGACGTCGTGCGCCAGGACGAACGCGAAGGTGGCTTGCGTGCCATCCTGAACTTTGGCCACACCTTCGGCCACGCCATCGAGGCGGGCCTGGGCTACGGCCACTGGCTGCACGGCGAAGCCGTCGGTTGCGGCATGGTGATGGCGGCCGACCTGTCGTGCCGCATGGGCTATATCGACCAGGCAGCCGTGGAGCGCGTGCGCAAGCTCGTTGCCGCCGCCGGTCTGCCCGTCAAGGCTCCCGATCTCGGTGTCGAGCGCTGGCTGGAACTGATGGAAGTGGACAAGAAGAACGAGGGCGGCGCCATCAAGTTCATCCTGCTCAAACCGCTGGGCAGCCCGTGCATCACGTCCGCGCCACATGAACTGGTGCTGGCCACGCTGGCCGCCGGAGTACAGCAAGCATGACCCCCGAAGATTTCCTCGCCCCGTATGCGGCCCATTCGGCACAGGGGCAGGGACGTCGCTTTGCCGAGACGCCGCACGCCTCGCGCAGCCAGTTTCAGCGCGACCGCGACCGCATCATCCACTCCTCGGCCTTCCGCCGCCTCGAATACAAGACCCAGGTTTTCCTCAACCACGAGGGAGACCTGTTCCGCACGCGCCTGACGCACAGCCTGGAAGTGGCGCAGGTCGGACGCTCCATCGCGCGCAATCTGCGCCTGAACGAAGACCTGGTCGAAGCCATCGCGCTCGCGCATGACCTGGGTCACACGCCGTTCGGCCACGTGGGCCAGGACGTGCTCAATGAGTGCATGCGGGAGCACGGCGGCTTCGAGCACAACCTGCAAAGCCTGCGCGTGGTCGACACGCTGGAAGAGCATTACGGCGCCTTCGATGGCTTGAACCTGATGTTCGAGACGCGCGAAGGTATTTTGAAACACTGCTCGCTGGCGCATGCGCGCGAACTGGGTCCCGTGGCCCAGCGTTTCATCGACCGCACGCAACCGTCGCTGGAAGCGCAGCTGACCAACCTGGCCGATGAAATCGCCTACAACAGCCACGATATCGACGACGGCCTGCGCTCCGGCCTGATCACCATCGCCCAGCTGGAAGAGGTGGAGTTCTTCGGCCGCCTGTGGCGCGATGTGCAGCAGGCATTTCCCGGCTTGTCGGGCCGGCGCGCCATCTACGAGACCTTGCGTCGCCTGATCACGGCCCTGGCTGACGATTTGATCGTCACGTCGAATGCCTTGATCCTTGACGCGGCGCCGCGCGACGTCAGCGAAGTGCGCGCCAGTGCCCCGCTGATCCGTTTTTCGGATGCCATGCGCCGCGATGCGACGGACCTGAAGCGCTTTTTGCGGGCCAACCTGTACCGCCATTACCAGGTCAACCGCATGCGCGTCAAAGCGAGCCGCATCGTGCGCGAACTGTATGACAGCTTCATGGCCGAACCGGCCCTGCTGCCGCCCGACTATCAACTCAAGGATGGCGACCTTACGCAGCAGGCACGCAAGATCGCCGACTACATCGCCGGCATGACGGACCGCTACGCGATCCGCGAGCACCGTCGTCTGTATTCTCTGGATGAGTTGTAGACCTACTCCGCATTGCCGGTCCTGTCAATCGGCATGATCATCTAGGCTCCCGCACTATCACCCCAATAGCCCCGTAGCACCTTCTTTTCTATCATGGCAGCAAGTCAACAAGGGCTTGCCGCCCATAGTCAAGGAGAGTGTCATGATTGAATCGCGCCGCAGTTTCTTGCGCGCCTTGCCAGCCGTCACCATCGGGGCGGCCATCGCGCCGCTGCCCAGCAAGGCTGCAACGAAGGGCGAGGGCGGGCAGCGTTGGGCGATGGTGGTCGACGTGCGCAAGTGCATCGGCTGCCAGGCGTGCACGGTCTCCTGCATCATGGAAAACGCCGTGCCGGAAAACAGCTTCCGCACCGTCGTCTCGACCTATGAAGTGAAGGAAGAGAACCGCTGCGGCACCTACATGCTGCCGCGCCTGTGCAACCATTGCGCCAATCCCCCCTGCATTCCCGTCTGTCCCGTGGGCGCCACCTTCCAGCGCAAGGATGGCGTCGTCGTCGTCGACGGCGACCGCTGCGTGGGCTGCGCCTACTGCGTGCAAGCCTGCCCGTACGACGCGCGCTTCATCAACCACGAAACGGGCAAGGCCGACAAATGCACGTTCTGCGCGCACCGGGTCGACGAAGGCCTGCTGCCGGCCTGCGTGGAAACCTGCGTCGGCGGCGCGCGCATCTTCGGCGACCTGAATGACCCGGAAAGCATGGTGCATCAGCTGCTCACCGAGAACAAGGTGAAAGTGCTCAAGCCCGAACAGGGTACCCAGCCCCATGTGTTTTACCTGGGACTGGACACGCGCTTCGCCGGCCACGTCGAGGGCGAAGCGACACTTTGGCAACCGAGCAAACACGGGAAATAAACCATGGACAGCCACATCACCGAAATTCTCAACGTCACGCGCGAAGCGGCATGGCTGCCGTGGGCGGTGCAGTATTTTTTCCTCATCGGCCTCAGTTATGGCAGCTTCATGCTGACCTTGCCGTACTTCGTCTTCGGCCGCAAGGCGTATGAGCGCCTGGGGCGCATCGCGCTGCTGGCATCTCTCGTCTGCGGCATGACGGCGCCTGTGGCGCTGCTGGCCGACCTGCACGGGCCGGGCCGCTTCTACCATTTTTATATTTACTTCCAGCCGCAGTCGTGGATGTCGTGGGGCTCGTTCTTCATTCCCCTTTACCTGGGCTGTTTGATGCTGTACGCGTGGCTGGCGCTGCGTAGCGATTTTGCCACGCGGGGTCAGGGCCAGGACCGTTTGGCCTTCCTGTACCGCCTGGCCGGGCGCGGTGGTGCCGCCTCCCTGCGGGCCATCCGCTTTGCCGCCGCCTTCACCTTGCTCGCCGCCTTTGTCGTGGGCCTGTACACGGGCATGGAAGTGATGGTGGTGCGTGCCCGTCCCCTGTGGTTTACACCGTTCCTGCCAGCGCAATTTGCCGCCACGGCCTTTGTAGGCGCCGTTGGCCTGGCGCTGCTGTTCAACCGCTTCCTGCCAGGCCGCGACAAGGCGCTGGAAGTGTCGTTGAACCGCGCACTGGCCCTGTCGCTGGCGTTGGTGCTGGCCTTGGGCGGCGGCTGGTTGTTCGTGAGTCTCTCTGGCGTGAGCGCCAGCCACAGCATGGCCTTTACCCAGGTGGCCGGTATGCCGCAATGGCAGTTCACGGCTGTCTGGGCCGTGCTGTCGGCTATCGTGCCGATGGCCCTGGCCATCTGGCGCCCGGCCACGAGTGGCCTGGTCAATGGCCTGATCGCGCTGCATAGCGCCTGGATGATGCGCTGGACGATTTTCATCGGCGGCCAGACGATCCCGAAGACGGGCGCGGGCCTGTACGACTACCACCTGCCGATGGGGAACGACGGCTTGCTGGGGATCATCGGCACGGCCGGCCTGTGGATCGCGCTGCTGTTGCTGATGCTGGAATTTTTGCCATGGGCCGGACGCGCGATCGCTACACGCAGCCGTCCTGCCATGGCCACGCACTGAGGAGTTAATGATGAACGATCAAGTACACAACGACGCAAACAACGGCGCCCCTGAAGACGAAAACGAAAAGCGCCGCAAGCTGCTGCGCTACGGCGCCATCGGCGGCGGTCTGGCCGCGTTTGCCGCCAGTTTTTCCACCACGGCCGGCCGCATGGTCGACCACGCGCTGGGTAAAGACAAGCCTGTGCAGAAACTGCACGGCAACTCCCTGCCGCCCGAGTTTTCCGTCGACACGGCAACGGGCAAGCTGACGGTCAACCCGGACCAGCAGGTCAGCTACACCATGTGTATGGGCTGCACCACGTTTTGCGGTGTGCGCGTGCGCCTCGACAAGAAAAGCGGCAAGGTGCTGCGCGTGGCGGGCAATCCGTACAGCCCCATGTCGGCCGACCCGGCGCTGCCGTACCAGACCTCGATACGCGACAGTTTTGTGTCGCTCTCGCGCTTCCAGGAAAAGGGCTTGAAAGGGCGCTCGACCGCTTGCGGCCGCGGCAATGGCGTGCTGGAGCAGATGGAGTCGCCGTTCCGCGTGCTGGCGCCCATGAAGCGCGTGGGACCGCGCGGCGGCGGTCAGTGGGAACCGATCGCCTTCGATCAGCTGGTGAAGGAAGTGACGGAAGGCGGCGACCTGTTTGGCGAAGGCCACGTGCAGGGCTTGCGCGCCTTGCGCGAGCTGGAAAAGCCCATCGATCCGGCGCAGCCGGAACTTGGCCCGCAAGTCAATCAGGTGGGCCTGATGTGCAGCACCGACGATGGCCGCCTGGCGTTCGGTACGCGCTTCTTCAAGCAGTCGTACGGCAGTTTGAACCTGGTCAACCACGGCTCGTATTGCGGCGGCGCTTACCGCAGCGGCTCGGGCGCCATGTTCGGCGACATGAAGAAAATGCCGCATGCGAAAGTGGATCTGGAAAATACGGAATTCTGCATCTTCGTCGGCACGGCGCCGGGCAATGCGGGCAATCCGTTCAAGCGCCAGGGCACGCTGATTGCGAAAGCCCGCTCGGGAAAGCGCGATTTCAGCTACGTCGTCGTCGACCCGGTGCTGACGAATGCGGACAGCCTGGCAGCGGGCGACCGCAGCCGCTGGGTACCGATCAAGCCGGGCACGGATGGCGCGCTGGCCATGGCGATGATACGCTGGATCATCGAACAGGAACGCTATGACCGCCACTTCCTCGCGCAGCCGAACCTGAAAGTGGCGGAAGCGGCAGGCGAGGCCGCCTGGTGCAACGCCACGCATCTGATCATCAACGAAAAGGGCCATCCGCGCGACGGCCGCTACCTGCGCGCGTCGGACATCGGCGCGGTGGAGCTGGCGGAAGAGGAGCGCTACAAGGATGGCGACGCATTTTGCGTGATCGACGCCGCCACGCAAGCGATCGTGCCGCACAACGCCGCCAAGGGCGAGGGACGGCTGTTCTTCGACGGTTCGCTGGAAGTGGCAGGCGCACCGCTGCACCTGAAGACGGCCATGACGATGTTGAACGAAGAAGCGCAGCGCCACAGCATGGATGAATACGCAGGCGCCTGCGGCATCACGCGCGACATCATCGAAGGGCTGGCGCAGGAACTCACCAGCCATGGCAAGCGCGCGGCCGTCAATGCGCATGGCGGCATGATGTCGGGCGCCGGTTTCTATAACGCGTATGCGCTGGTCATGCTCAATACCCTGATCGGCAATTTGAACCGCAAGGGCGGCACGCTGGTCAATGGCGGCAGCTTCAAGGATGCGGGACCCGGTCCGCGCTATAACCTCGAGAGTTTCGACGGTGAGATCAAGGCGGCCGGCATGCCGATCGGGCGCAATGTGGCATATGAAAAAACCTCGGAATTCAGGCTGAAGAAGGAAGCGGGCAAGGCGTATCCGGCCAGGGCGCCTTGGTATCCGAACGCGCCCGCGCTGGCGACCGAATGGCTCACCAGCGCCATGAATGGCTACCCGTACACCTTGAAGGCGCTGATACTGTGGAGTTGTAATCCCGTCTACGGCATCACGGGATTGCGCGCGCAGATCGGCAAGGAGCTGGCCGATCCGAAGAAGATTCCCCTGATCGTCGCCATCGACCCCTTCATCAATGAAAGCTCGGCGTTTGCCGATTACCTGCTGCCCGATACCTTGCTGTATGAAAGCTGGGGCTGGGCCGGCGCCTGGGGCGGCATGCCCGTCAAAATGAGCACGGCGCGCTGGCCCGTGGTCGAGCCACGCGTGCAGAAAACGCCGGACGGCCAGACCATTTGCATGGAATCGTTCTTCATCGGGCTGGCCAAAACGATGGCCTTGCCCGGCTTCGGCCCGGACGCCTTGCAGGACATGGATGGCCAGCGCTTCCCCTTGCTGCGCGCGGAAGACTGGTATCTGCGAGGCGGCGCCAACATCGCCTGGCAGGGCAAGACGGCCGTGCCGGAGGCGAGCGACGACGATATCGAACTTTCCGGCGTGGCGCGCATTCGCTCCGAACTGGAGCGCACCTTGAAGCCGGAAGAGTGGCGCAAGGTGGCCTTCATGCTGGCACGGGGAGGGCGCTACCAGAGCTACGGCGAGATGTTCGGCCTGCGCCTGCCGTCGCCCGCGAATCCCAAAGCGCCGGTGGCGCCTGCCCCGGTGGCCGATGAGACGCCGTATCCGCAGGATTGGTCCACGCACCGTTATCTGAAACCGATGATGCTGTACAACGAGGGCCTGGGCGTGAGCAAGAACAGCTTGAGCGGCAAGCGTTTCCCCGGTACGCCCGCCTGGCGGGTGGCGGCGTTTGCCGACGGCACGCCCGTGCGCAAAACCTACCCGGCCAGCGAATGGCCGTTCGAATTGATCAGTTTTAAATCGGCGCTGCAGAACTCGTACAGCATCGGCGCGCGGCGCTTGCGCGGCATCCATCCGGACAATCCCGTCGCCGTGCATCCTGACGATGCGGCGCGGTTGAAGCTGGAAAATGGCGATGAAATTTTTCTGGAAACACCGGGTGGCAGGGCCAGGGCCACCGTGATGCTGCGCCATGGCGTGCAGCGGGGCGTAATTGCCATCGAACACGGTTTCGGCCACAAGGAGCATGGCGCGCGCGCCCATCGCATCGGCAAGCTGCGCCAGCCCGATGAACCGGCCATCGGCGCGGGCATCAACCTGAACGACCTGGGGCTGACGGATCCGAGCCGCGGCGACAAGAACGTGTTTGTCGATCCCGTCTCGGGCACGTCGGTGCGGCAGGGACTGCCGGCGCGCATCGTGCGGGCTTAAATCTCGCCGCTGGCCATCAGCAGCCGGGCCACCTCGGCTGCTGAATGCAGGCCCAGTTTTTCCATCGTGTTATGGCGGTGTACCTGCACCGTCTTGTCGCTGATGCCCAGCTCGCGGGCGATGACTTTCGAGGCTTTGCCTTCGGCCATCAGCAGCGCTACTTCGCGCTCGCGCGCGGTGAGCCTGGCCAGCGCCGATTGCGCCGTATTCGTGCTGGCGGCGTTGCGGCTTTCTTCCACGCTGCGGGCCACGGCCCGCGTGACGGCGTCCAGCAATACCTGGTCCTTGCACGGCTTTTCCAAAAAATCGCAGGCGCCTGCCTTCATCGTCTGCACGGCCATGGCCAGGTCGCCGTGGCCGCTGAGGAAAATCACGGGCAGTGCTATGGCGTGGCGCGACAGCTCCTGTTGCAGCTCCAGTCCGCTCATCAGGGGCATGCGCACGTCGAGCAGCAAACAGCCGGGCGCATGGCCCTCGTAGCGCAGCAGGAAATCGCGCGCCGACTCGAACGTCTCCACTTGCCAGCCGGCCGAATCGAACAGATAGGCCAGCGAGCGGCGCATGGCGGCGTCATCGTCGACGACAAAGATAATCGCATCGCTTTCATTCATGGTGTTTCCTTGTTTGCTTTTATACCGGTATCTTCGGGCAGGCGGAACCAGACCGTCAAGCCCGGCGCATCGGCATTGACATGCGCCGACAGGCTGCCGCCGAACGATTCGATGATGCTTTTGCTGAGCGACATGCCCAGTCCCAGGCCTTCGGCCTTGGTGGTAAAAAAAGGTTCGAACAGGCGCGTCATCTGCGCCGCTTGCAGGCCGCAGCCTGCATCGCGCACGGCCACCGTGCAGGCGCCGTTTTCGCGGTGCAGCAACACGCCGATGGCATGCTGCGGATTGTCGTTTTCCACCTGTGCATCGAGCGCATTCTTGAGCAAATTGAGCAGCACCTGCTGCACTTGCTGCGGGTCGACCAGCACGCGCGCGTCAGGGCTGGCGGCGTCGTGGCGCCAGCTGATGTTGGCTTGCGGATGGGCCGCGCGGAACAGCGATACCGCTTGCTCCACGGCGTCGGCCAGGGCGAAGGCCGTGCTGTGCGCGGGACGCTTTTGCGCCATCGCGCGGATGTGACGGATGATGGCACCCGCGCGTTCGCTTTGCGTGGCGATTTCCTGCGCGCCGTCGAGCAAGGGCGCCGCGTCCAGCCGGCCCGCCGTGATGCGGCGCGCCATGCCGCGCGCGAAATTGCCAATGGCCGCCAGCGGCTGGTTCAATTCGTGTGCGATGGCGCTGGCCATCTCGCCCAGAATGGCCAGGCGCGCCGTGTGATCGAGCGTGGCCTGGCGCTGGCGCGCCTGTTCTTCCAGCGCGCGCTGCTGGTGCTGGGCGGCGCGCAATTGCTCCGTGCGCCGGCTGACCAGATATTCCACACGCACCGTGTGTACGGCCCACGCGATCAGCAAGGCCAGAACCAGCAGCATCCAGCCCCAGTAGCGGCGCAGCGCCGTCTCGAATGTCAGCTTGTTCAAATAGGCGTAGGGGCCGATGCGCAAATCGCGGAACAGCTCATCGACGATCTGGTAATCGCTGGGCACCGTCCAGCTATAGCCTTCATCGGTACGCGGCATGGACAGCAAGGCCTGCGCCACTTTTTTCGCCAGTGCGGGCGGTGTCTGGCGCAAGGACGCGAAGGGCCAGTCCGGATACAGCCGCGACGAGCTGGCGCAGCGAAAACCGGGAATCGGGCGCGTGGTGATCACGCGCAGTTCCTCGGCGCGCACTTCGCCGCGCGCCACCATCTGTTCCAGCAGGCAGGTGCGCACGATGCCCGCATCCATGTGCCCCGCACGCACGGCGTCGATGATCTGCTGCGAGGGAAAGCCGCTGTAGCGCAGGCTGGCAAAATCATGCGTGGGATCGATGCCCGCTTCCAGCAGTTCGCGCGCGGCGATCTGGTAGCCGCCAAACGCGTCGGGCGCCACTGCCATCACGTTCTTGCCCGCCAGGTCGGCCAGGTCATGCAGGGGCGACGCGCTGCGCACGACGATGGCCGAGCCGATGGCCTGGCGCGGCGAATCCGCCCATGGTGATTCCAGGGTGGCGATGCGGCTGGCGCCATCGCTGTGTTCGAGCGCCACGTAGTGGCCGCTGCTGGTGATGGCAAAGGCGACCGCTTGCGACTGCACGGCGCGCGTCAGGCCCGCCTGGTCGTAGTCGGCCAGCACGAAGCGGATGCCGGGAATGCTGGCCTGCAGGTGGCGCGTCACGTATGACCAGTCCTGCTGCACGGCATCGCCGCCCTTGTAAGCCAGTACACCGATGCGTACCTCTGGCAGTTCGTCAGCCGCTTGAACGCCGTGCAAACACAGCGCCGTTAGCGCGAACAGTAAAAAACGCCGCACTAGAACATGCTGCGCTGCGCCGAACGCGCATCGCCGAACAGGTCCAGCAGCAGTTTCTTGATGGGCGCGGGCAGCGGCGCGTCGGCGATTTTCGCGCCGTCATACCAGACGTGCGTCGCTTCCCCGGCCAGCGCCAGGCGGCGTGCCAGGGTGATGCGGCAGGGGACGATGTGCAGCTTGTAGTGGGTAAACACGTGCACGATGGGCAGCAGCCGTTCCTGCGTCTCGATTGCGCCGAACGGCGCCACGGCGCGCGCCAGCGCATCCTGGTCGATGTCGCGCGGACAGTCCTCGCCGGCCAGCACGTGGCCATCGAGTTCGGGCAGCGACAGCAAGCCGCCCCAGATGCCCGAGCCCGGGCGCTGCTCCAGCAGCACCTGGCCATCGCTGATGATGGCCAGCATGACGGCGTGTTTTTCCGGGCTGGTTTTCTTCGGTTTGCGCACCGGCAGATCCTTGGTGCGGCCCGTGGCGTAAGCCACGCAGCGCGGCTGCAGCGGGCAGCGGGCGCAATCGGGGCTGCTGCGCGTGCATAGGGTGGCGCCGAAGTCCATCAGGCCCTGCGTGTAGGCTTCGATACCCGATTCAGGCAGCAGTGCTTCGGCGCGACGCCACATGGCTTCCTCGACCCGTTTTTCGCCCGGATAGGCATCGATGCCGAAGGTGCGTGCAAAGACGCGCTTGACGTTGCCGTCCATGATGGCCGCGCGGGTGCCGCTGGAGAACGCGGAGATGGCGGCGGCCGTCGAGCGGCCGATGCCGGGCAGCTCGACCAACAGGGCCGGGTCGCTGGGGAAGACGCCGTCGTATTCGGCCACCACGCGCTGCGCGCACTTGTGCAGGTTGCGTGCCCGCGTGTAGTAACCAAGGCCGCTCCACTGCGCCATCACGTCTTCCACCGGGGCTGCTGCCAGGGCGCGCAGGGTGGGGAAGCGTTCGAGGAAGCGCGCGTAATAGCCCAGCACGGCCGTCACCTGCGTTTGCTGCAGCATGATTTCGGACAGCCAGATCAGGTAGGCGTCGCGCGTGTTTTGCCATGGCAGCGCATGGCGGCCATGCTGCTTTTGCCAGGCGATGACGGTGGCGGAAAAAGTCGGGTCGATATAATTTTCAAGCGCGTTTTCAAACTGAGCTGCGCCCTTGGCGGGCGAGAGCGGATGCAGCAGACGTTTCATGCAGGATTCCAGTGTTCTATGGTGTGATGTTGCGCTCAGCTTGCGCTGGTGGTGCGCAAGGCGGCTAGCAATTGCGCCAGCTGCGCCTTGTCGCGTTCGAGCGCCGCCAGGCTGGCCTCGAAGCCGGCGATTTTCTGTTCCAGGCTGCCGGTGGCGTCGTGGATGCGCTGGATCGAGGCAAAGCGCAGTTTCAGCTGCTCCTTGTACTCGACGATCTGCGCTTCGAGCGGCGCCATGATGACTTTCAGCCAGGCGCTGGCGTCGTCGTTGGCGTTGGTGAAACTGCGGCGCACGCGCGAGGCGATGGTGTCGAAGAATTTTTCCATCAGCACGACGCGGCTGGTGGTCAGCAGGGTCGCCGTGCCGAATTGTTTATGGTAGACGGCTTCGATATCGGCGATCTCCTGGCGGTAGCGGGCCAGTGAAAACGGCATCGGCAAGGCCAGCGCCAGGCCATGTTCGGAGGCGAATTTGCGGTACATCACGTTCATCATTTCCGTGATCTCTGCCGTTTTGCCTTCCGAGCGGTCCAGGTTACTGGCGATGCGTTCGAAATACTGGCGCACGGCTTCGCGCAGGCCCGTGAAAAAGCGGCTGCGCTGCATGGCAGCGCGCACGCCATCGATATCGTCGCGCACGATGTCCATGCCCAGGCTCGTATACAGTTCCGTCGACAGGCGGGTAAACACGGCGCGCGTGGCCTGCAGTTTGAACAGGCTGCTGTCGAATTCCTTCTTCTCGATATCGATGCGCCGCATCATGTGCGCGATCACGCTCTGGTTCTTGCCGCGCAGGCTGTGCAGCTCGTGCAGCTGCTCGGCGATGCCGCGCGCGCGGGCCGCCGCCTGCACCTGTTGCGCCGCTTCGATGGCGTCCAGGTCGAACGCCAGCTGGCGCCGGATGATGTCCTTGCGCGCAGGGATCAGCTCCTCGAACAGGGCCGTCTCCAGCGGCAGCAAGCGGCTTTTTTCCAGCAGCGCCGCATCGTGGTTGATCTTGCCCACCAGGGCCTTTTGCGCCGAGACGGGAAACACCTGGCCGGCGTCGAGTGTCAACAGATGCGCGACGCTGGCCTGCTGGCGTTCGATGGCTTGCGCCACCTCGGCATCGCCGCGCAATTCGTCCCACATGCTGTCGATCTTGTTGAGCACCACCAGGCGCCCCGCGCCGGCGCCGATATGGTTGCGCCATACCTCGATATCGCTGCGCGTGACGCCTGTGTCAGCCGCCAAAATGAACAGCACCGCGTGCGCATTCGGAATCAGGTTCAAGGTCAGTTCCGGTTCCGTGCCGATGGCGTTCAGGCCCGGCGTGTCGAGGATGACCAGACCCTGTTTCAGCAGCGGATGGGGGAAGTTGATGATGGCGTGGCGCCACATCGAGATTTCCACCTGGCCGTCCTCGTCGAGCATGGCGGGGGCGTCTGCATCGTCGGCGTCGTACAGGCCGTAGCGCGCTGCTTCTTCCACGCTGACTTTTTTCGTCAGACTGACCTGGCGGATGGCTTCCTGCATGTCTCCACCGGCCTCGATGTTCAGGGGCAGGACGGTCCAGGCGGCGGGCAGGTCGCGGTAGTCACTGGTCGACAGGTTTTGTGCGCGCGTCTCGATGGGCAGCAGGCGGATCGATGGCTGCCAGGCCGCGTCGTATAGCAGTTCGGTGGGGCACATGGTGGTGCGGCCCGCGCCCGAGGGCAAGATGCGCTGGCCATAGCCGGCAAAGAAGATGGCGTTAATCAGCTCGGATTTGCCGCGCGAGAACTCCGCCACGAAGGCCACGGACAGGCGGTCATCGAGCAGGCGGGAAACACAGCGGGCCAGGCGCAGCGCGGACGCGCCGTCGACCAGGCCCGCCGCGCTGGCGGCTTGCCGGTATGCCTGCAAAGCCGCCAGCACATCCTGGCGCCATGCGCTGTATTGTTCCAAGTCCCTGACCATCTGGCTCCCTTTGCCTATGACTTACTGTTGACAGCTATTTCTGACAATTCAGGCAGTAAAACGTGGAACGCTGTCCCTGCACGATCTGGCGGATAGTCGCGCCGCACACGCGGCATGGCTTGCCCGCGCGGTTATACGTGAAATACGTCTGCTGGAAGTAGCCGGACTGGCCGTTCACGCCGATGAAGTCGCGCAAGGTGCTGCCGCCCTGCACGATGGCCTCGGCCAGCACGTCGCGGATCGCCTGCGCCAGTTTCTCATAGCGGGCCAGGCCGATGCGCCGGGCCGGCGTCTTCGGGTTGATCCCTGCGCGGAACAGGCTTTCGGAACAATAGATATTGCCCACGCCGACGACGATGTCGCCCGCCATCAGCACCTGCTTGATATTGGTGCCCTTGTTGCGCGTTTTCTCGAACAGCAGCTGGCCCGTGAAGCCGCCTTCCAGCGGCTCCGTGCCCAGGCCGCGCAGCAGCGCATGGCCGTCCAGCGGGCCGTCGGCCTCGTCGTGCCACAGCACGGCGCCGAAGCGGCGTGGATCCGTCATGCGCAGCACCTGACTGCCGCCATCCGCGTCTTCCACGACGAGGTCGAAATGATCGTGCTTTTGCGCCTCCGTCCCCGTTGGCAGCACGCGCAGGTGGCCCGACATGCCCAGGTGGATGATCAGGGTGCCGTGGCGGAAGTGGATCAGCAGGTATTTGCCGCGCCGCCCCGTCAGGCCGATGGTTTGCCCCGACAATTGTTCGCCCAGGGCCGGAGGGAAGGGCCAGCGCAGGCCGTCGCGGCGCAGCACGACGGCGCGCACGGCGCGGCCCTCGATGTGGGGCGCGACACCGCGCCGTGTGACTTCGACTTCTGGCAATTCTGGCATAGGGCTCGACTATATGAAAACCGGGTAAAAACAGGCGGGTTGCCGGCGGATGGTTGGCCCGGGCACGCTACGCCGCCACGACATATATATTTCGTTACATACATGAAGTACGCGATAGCCGCGTTGGGCGTAGAATCAAACTTTGCCGTTTAGCCAGGATCAGCCTTTGAAAAACGCTTTCGCCATTGTAACCTTGTCCGCCCTGATGGCCACGCATGCCATGGCGCAGACGCCTGTCGCCCCCGCCGATGCTGCGGCTGGCCCCTCTGCGGCCGCGCCCGTCGCGCCACGGGAAGAGGGCGCCGAGTCCAAGGCGGACGCCAAGGCGGAGGGCTTGCCGAAGGTCGAATTGAGCAGCGACTTGCTGTACAAGCTGACCAAGGCTGAAATGGAATTCAAGAGCGGCCAGTGGCAAGGGCCATACGTGACGATGATGGTGGCGGCGCAGCAGACGCGCGATCCGCGCCTGGCGCGCCGCGCTTCCGAAATGGCGCTGGCCGCCAAGCAGGGCAGCGAAGCGCTGGCGGCGATCCGCCTGTGGCGCGAGCTGGCGCCCGACTCGGACGAGGCGACGCAGTTCTTCCTCGGCTTCGTCGTGTTGACGGACAAGATCGAAGAAGCGGAACCGATTTTTGCCGAACGCCTGGCCAATGCGCCAGCGGGCGCGCGCGGCGTGGCCCTGTTCCAGATGCAGCAGATCCTGTCGCGCTCGAATGACAAGCTGTATGCCTATTCGATGTTGACGCGCCTGGTGCAGCCTTACCTGGACATGTTCGAAGCGCACCTGGTGCTGGCGCAGGGCGCCCTGTCGATCGGCGAGCGCGAGCGCGCCATCGGCGAAGCCAACAAGGCGCTGGCGATCAAGCCGAACTCCGAGCTGGCTGCGCTGACCCTGGCGCAGGTGACGGGCGAACCCGAGGCGGCAGGCAAGGTGCTGGCCACTTTCCTGCAAAAGAATCCGGACGCCATCGAAGTGCGCGGCGCGTATGCGCGCCTGCTGGTTGAGCAAAAACAGCTGGAGCCGGCGCGCGACCAGTTCCTGCTGCTGCTGAAAAGCCAGCCCGATAACGTGGGCGGCTTGTATGCGCTGGGCATCGTGGCGCTGCAGCTGGAAGACACCAAGGGCGCCGAGCAGTACTTCAAGCGCTTCCTCGCGGTGCTCGACAAATCGCCTGGCGACGCGCGCGATCCGTTCAAGGCCCTGATGATCCTGTCGCAGATCGCCGAGACGCGCGGCGACACGGCCGGCGCCATCGCCTGGCTGGACAAGGTCGACAACAGCGCTTCCGCCGGCTATGTCGAGGCGCGTTTGCGCCGCGCCCAGCTGATTGCCCGCGGCGGCAATCTCGATGCGGCGCGCAAGGCGCTGACGGAAATCGAAACGGACGATCCGGCAAGCCAGGCGCAGGTGCTGCTGGTCGACGCGCAATTCCTGCGCGATGCCGGCTATGTGCAAAGCGCCTATACGGTGCTGGAAAATGCCTTGCTGCGCTTCCCCGACAATCCGGAGCTGCTGTACGACTACGCCTTGCTGGCCGAGCGCCTGGACAAACTCGAGCTGATGGAAGCGAGTCTGCGCCGCGTGATGGCGCTGGCGCCCGATAACCAGCACGCGTATAACGCCCTGGGCTACTCGCTGGCCGAACGGGGTATCCGCCTGCAGGAAGCCCATGCGCTGATCGAAAAAGCCTTGCAGATGGCGCCGGGCGACCCGTTCATCATGGACAGCATGGGCTGGGTGCAGTTCCGCATGGGTGACCTGGCCGCCGCGGAGAACGCGCTGCGCCGCGCCTATGCCGTGCGCAGCGACCCGGAAATCGCCGTCCACCTTGGGGAAGTGCTGTGGCAGAAGGGCGACAAGGCTGAAGCGCAAAAGCTGTGGCGCGAGGCGCAACGCAAGGACCCGAAAAACGACGTGCTGAAAAGCACCCTGGCGCGCTTGAATGTCAGTCTGTGATTGAATCGATTAACTCCACTATAAAAAACCAGCGCCATGGCGCTGGTTTTTCCTTGTGCCCATGTTCAAACCCATGTTCAAACCCGTGCTTAAACATATTCTGCCCCTGACCGTCCTGTGCCTGGCCCTGTCGGCCTGCTCGACCCTGAGTTCTCCATTCTCGTCCGGCGCCGCGCCATCGGGCGCTGCCGTGGCCCCGTACCGCGAACAGGTGGAGCTGACGGGCCGCTTGAACGTGGTGTACCAGAAGGATGACAAGCCCGAATCGGCGACCGTCAATTTCAACTGGCAGCAGACGGCGCAGCGCACGGACGTGACCCTGTATTCGCCCGTCGGCAGCACGCTGGCCACGATCGCCGTCACGCCGCGGCAGGCCGTGTTGACGCAAAGCGGCAAGGCGCCGCGCAGCGCGCCCGATGTTGATACCCTGAGCGCGCAGATGCTGGGCTGGTCCTTGCCTGTGTCGGGCTTGCGCGACTGGCTGCAAGGCTATGCCATGGGCGCCGATGGCAAGCGTTTCGTGGCTTCGCCGGCCAACGACAGTGTGACGACCAGGGATGGCTGGCGCTTGCGCTATGTGTCGTGGCAAGATGCTGCTGAAAATACACCGGGCGCCTTGCCCCAACCGCGGCGTATCGATGCCGAACGCAATGCCAGCGCGCAGGCTGATGCCGTCTCGCTGCGCATCGTGCTCGATCCTGCCCCTTCCGAACCTGCACCATGACACTGACGACTCTGAACCATTGCCCGGCCCCGGCCAAGCTGAACTTATTTCTACACGTCAACGGCCGCCGCGCCGATGGCTACCACCTGCTGCAGACAGTGTTCCAGTTGCTCGACCATGGCGACACCTTGCACTTCGCGCTGCGCGACGATACGGCGATTGTCCGCGTGACGGCGCTGGCCGGCGTGCCGGAAGAGCAGGACCTGATCATCCGCGCCGCGACATTGCTGCAGGCCGAAGTGCTGCGCCGCACGGGCGCCTTGCCGCGCGGCGTCGATATCGCCATCGACAAGGTGCTGCCCATGGGCGGCGGCCTGGGGGGCGGCTCGTCCGATGCGGCCACGGCGCTGATGGCGCTGAACCGTTTGTGGCAAGCGGGGTTGACGCGCGAGGAATTGATGGCGCTGGGCTTGCCGTTGGGCGCCGATATCCCGTTTTTCATCTTTGGCGAGAATGCCTTTGCCGAAGGCGTGGGCGAAGCCTTGCAGCCTGTCGCCACGCCAGAATGCTGGTATGTGGTGATCGAGCCGGGCGTGCAAGTGCCCACCGCTGCAATTTTTTGCGCGGAAGGCTTGACGAGAAATACCGAACCCGTCACAATAGCGGACTTTTCCAGGTACCTCGCAGAAGGAAACGATGCGTGCGGGTTTGGTAAGAATGATTTACAGCAAGTAGCATGCAGTCTTTTCAAGCCGATAGCAGATGCGGTAGAATGGCTGAGTGCTTACGGTGAGGCCAGGATGACTGGTTCCGGTGCTTGTGTGTTTAGTGCGTTTGGCAGTCAGGAAGAAGCGGATGCGGTGCTCAGCAATGTGCCACCAGTCTGGATCGCCTGGAAGGCAAAAGCGCTGAATCGCCACCCGATGCTCACGCTGTTGTGAAGCAAAGTAAGCAGCAAAAAAAGATTTTGCTTAGCGTCAAATAGTCGGTATAATACTGGCCAACATGACGGCAAGCAGTCAGTTGCGTAGGGGAATCGCCAAGCTGGTTAAGGCACTGGATTTTGATTCCAGCATGCGAAGGTTCGAATCCTTCTTCCCCTGCCACCCATTTCACCGTAGTCTGTCGATGCGAAGTCAGCGTCCAGTACGGGAAAAAGCAGATATGTCGCCACGCGGCATATTCTAAACAATGACTGACCGGGCTTATGCCCGGTTAGTGCTTTTCAAGACTTCTATATCACCTCTTGGGACTCCCATGGCTTACGAAAACCTGATGGTTTTTACCGGCAACGCGAATCCAGCGTTGGCAGAGGGGGTCGCAAAAAACCTCGGCATTCCTCTCGGTAAAGCAAACGTTTCGAAATTCTCCGACGGCGAAGTAATGGTCGAGATTAACGAAAACGTGCGCGGCAAGGATGTTTTTGTTTTGCAATCCACCTGTGCTCCGACCAACGACAGCCTGATGGAAATCATGCTGATGGTTGATGCCTTGAAACGTGCTTCCGCTGGCCGCATCACCGCCGCGATTCCTTACTTCGGCTACGCCCGCCAAGACCGTCGTCCGCGCTCCGCGCGTGTGGCGATTTCGGCCAAGGTGGTGGCGAACATGCTGGAAGAAGCCGGTGTCGAGCGCGTCCTGATCATGGACTTGCACGCTGACCAGATTCAAGGTTTCTTCGATATCCCAGTCGACAATATTTACGCTTCGCCAATTTTGCTGGGTGACCTGCAAAAGAAAAACTACCAGGATTTGCTGGTGGTGTCGCCCGACGTCGGCGGTGTGGTACGTGCGCGCGCCCTGGCAAAACGCCTGGGCTGCGACCTGGCCATCATCGACAAGCGTCGTCCAAAAGCGAACGTGTCCGAAGTGATGAACATCATCGGTGAAGTCGAAGGCCGCAACTGCGTGATCATGGATGACATGGTCGACACGGCAGGCACCCTGACCAAGGCTGCCGAAGTGCTCAAAGAGCGCGGCGCGAAAAAAGTCGTGGCGTATTGCACGCACGCGGTGCTGTCCGGCCCGGCGATCGACCGTATTTCGGCATCGCCACTCGATGAACTGGTCGTGACCGATACGATCCCCCTGTCCGAAGCGGCCCTGGCCTGCGGCAAGATTCGTCAATTGACGTGCGCGCCGCTGCTGGCCGAGACGTTCAAGCGCATCATCAAGGGTGATTCGGTTATTTCCCTCTTTATCGATTAATTCGGCAAGAGTAGCAACAGACGTAATGCCTGCGGCGCGACCGGCTTTTTGCCTGTTGCGCCGCAGTGTTTTAGTTTTCGGGGCGCTTATGCGCTCATTTTCGAAGATTCCTGGTCGCGGGAATCTTCATAACACAAGGCGCAAGCCTTGTTCTTCTTGGAGTTTCACATGAAAGTTATCGCATTTAAACGCGAATTGCAAGGTTCCGGAGCGAGCCGCCGCCTGCGCATTTCCGGCCAAACCCCTGGTATCGTCTACGGTGGCGCTGAAGCCCCGGTGCTGATCTCGCTGGATCACAACGCCCTGTACCACGCGTTGAAAAAAGAAGTGTTCCACTCGTCGATCCTGGACCTGGAAATCGACGGCGTTTCCCAGCAAGTTCTGTTGCGCGACTTCCAAGTCCACGCATACAAACAACTGGTTCTGCACGCTGACTTCCAGCGCGTTGATGCTAAGCAAGCTATCCACGTGAAAGTGGCGCTGCACTTCATCAACGCTGACGTTTCCCCAGCAGTCAAACTGCATGGCGCGACCATCAGCCACGTTGCCAACGAAATCGAAGTTTCGTGCCTGCCAGGCCAACTGCCAGAATTCATCAACGTTGACCTGTCGAACATCGACGTCGGTCACTCGCTGCACGTAGGCGACCTGGTCCTGCCAGCTGGCGTGACCGTTGTCACCCACGGCGCCAACCTGACCATCGCTACCGCTTCGGTACCGGCTGGCCACGTTGCGGCTGAAGCTGAAGCCGCTGCTGCTGCTGTTGAAGCCGACAAGAAGTAATTTTGCCGCCGCAGCAATGCGGTAGTCGCAAGGAAAAACCCGCCAGGTTCGCCGCGCGGGTTTTTTTCTGCCTGTTTTCACCGATAATGTTTTCTTTTTCATTGCAGATACAGCCATGCCCATACGCCTGATCGTCGGCCTCGGCAACCCGGGACCCGAATACGAACAAACCCGCCACAATGCCGGTTTCTGGCTGGTGGACAATCTTGCCAACAGCTTGCCCGGCACGCGCTTGCAGCGCGATTCGCGCTACAACGCCATGCTGGCGAAAACGTCGATAGCCGGCAAGGAAGTCTGGCTGCTCGAACCGCTGACCTTCATGAACCGCTCGGGCCAGTCCGTGGGCGCGCTGGCGCGCTTCTTCAAGATCGCTGCCGATGAAGTGCTGGTGGTGCACGACGAGCTCGATCTGATGCCGGGCATTGCACGCCTGAAGAAGGGCGGCTCGGCCGGCGGCCACAATGGCTTGAAGGACATCACGGCCGCGCTGGGCACGCAGGATTACTGGCGCTTGCGCCTGGGCATCGGTCATCCGCGCACCCTGAGCCTGCAGCAGCAAGTGGCCGATTTCGTGCTGCACCGTCCACGCCGCGAAGACCAGGAGCTGATCGAGCAAGCCATCGACAAATCCTTGCAGGTGATGCCGCAGATCGTCGAAGGCAGGTTCGAGGCAGCTACGATGAAGCTGCACACAGCGTAATAACACGCAACATAACCTACTGCGCGTCGTGATTTGCGGCCTGCGATGCTCACCGTGCTAGAGCACGGTTGCGCTTCTTAGCCACAACTCACTGCCGCTCGCTACGGTTCTGTTGGGTGTTCGAAGTGCGTGTTTACCGGGGGGCCATGCCGAAGCCGGCCATGATGGTTTTCGCCATCTGCTGCTGGCTGGCGTGGGCGCTGCTGCCTTCGCCCGCGTTGGCGGCGATCAGCAAGCCGTCGCCGCTGCCTGGCGCCAGCGCGATCAGCGCGTGCCAGTAGCCGTTCGAGCCCAGGTGGGTGAGCACGCGCTGCGGCGCCTGCGGCGGAAAGTGCATCACGCCCCAGCCCAATGCCGCATTCGTCTCGCCCTGCGCCGTGTGCAGGAACACATACGTTGCCTGTTTGAGTAATTTCCCCTTGCCTTGCTCGCCCTGCAGTTGATCGAGCGCAAATTTGGCCCAGTCATCCATGCTCAGGTGAATTTCCCCATCGGGCGCCATCATCAGCGGATTGCTGGCCATCAAGCCGGCAATCGGCTTGTTTTCCTTGTGTCCCAAGTTCTGGCCGCGCACGGTGGGGCCGAATGCGGCCTGCATGCCCAAGGGACCGAACACCTCGGCCTGCATCAATTCCTCATACGTCTTGCCCGTGACCAGCTCGGCGATGGCGGCGGCGATCATGGCGCCGCTATTCGAGTAATGCGATTCGCCGCGTGGCGCGGCCACCGGCGCGTCGGCCAGCGCGCGTTGCGCGTATTCCAGGCGCAGCACGGGCAGCGGACGCGTATCCGTGTAGGTGGAATTGATCCATTCCTCGTCCGGATTCGGTGGCAGGCCGGCGCGGTGCGACAGCAGATCTATCAGGTTGACGTCGCGGTACTCGGCGCGCATGCCGCCGGCCAGCGTGGGCAGCATGCTCGACAGCGGCGCATCCCACGACAGCACGCCCCGCTCCACCAGCCGGGCGATCAGGGTCACCGTCATGGCTTTGCCGTCGGAGCCGATATTCCACACGTCATCAGTGCGTACGGCGTCACGCCCGTCATTGGCCCGCACGCCAGCTTGCGCCTGCGCATGGACCTTGCCATCGCGGATGACCAGAATCGCCATGGCTGGCACGCTCTTGTCGGCCAGCGCCTGCTGCAGCATGAGGTTCAGGTCATCGGCGCGGACGGCGCCGCTGAGCAAGAAGGCGGTGCTGCAAACGAGTGAGGCAAGCAGGGTTTTCATGGTGTCTCCAGTCGATATGGTCGGGGGAATATGCTAAAATGGTCGCAAAACATGATATAATTATTGTTTTGCGATAATTTATTCTAACAACACTTTACGCATCCGTATACTTTTGAATATGAAAAAAAATAATTCGGGACCAGCGGCGCTGAGCCGGCGCGTGCGCTATGGCGTCTCGGGTTTCTTTCTGCTATACCTGCTGCTGACGGTGCTGGGCTGGCTGGCGCCTGCGCCGGCCGCGCACGGCAGCCTGGGTGGCGCCGGCATGTATGAACTGTTGCTGCAATTGCAGAGCCAGCCATTCGAGCGCCTGGCAGCCATGCCCATGTGGCAGCGGGGACTGGGCCTGGCGCTGGCCTTGCCAGCCTTGCTGGTGCTGGGCGACGCCGTGCGCCAGTTGGCCCTGGTTTTGCGCCAGTTCGAGCAGGGCGTGTTTTTTACGCCGCAGGTGGCGCGGCGCTTTCGCCGTTTCGCTGGCGCTCTGTTGCTGGGAACGCTCTTGACCCTGCTGGAGCCGACGGTGCGGGGCATGCTGTTTGGTTTACTGGAAAAGGGGACGAGCCAGTTGCGCCTGGTTATCGATATCACGGGCGGCGACCTGTGGACCTTGTTGCTGTGCACGGTTTTCCTTGCACTGGCGCAAATCCTCCACGAAGGCCAGCGCCTGGCCGATGAAAACAGCGGGTTCATCTGATGGGTATCGTCGTGCGGCTCGACCTGGTACTGGCCAGGAAAAAAGTAAAATCCAAGGAACTGGCGGCCTTCATCGGTATCACGGAGCAGAATCTGTCGCTCTTAAAATCAGGCAAGGTGCGCGGCGTGCGTTTCGATACCTTGTCGAAAATTTGCGAGATGCTGGAATGCCAGCCCGGCGATATCCTGGAATTCGACCCGTCGCAGCCAGACGACGCGGATGACGCGCCCTAGCCGTACAGGGGGCGGTTTTTTTGAAGAGTAGGGTGCATAGAGGTACAATTGACCCTTACGAGCATTAATACAGCAAGATTATCCAGAAAACGCCCGCAACGGCCGTTTTGCACCAGCCGCTTGCCGGCAATATTGATTATTTAAAGGTTTTCCATGAGTCTCCAATGCGGTATCGTCGGCTTGCCGAACGTCGGCAAGTCCACCCTGTTCAATGCACTGACGAAAGCCGGCATCCCGGCTGAGAACTATCCGTTCTGCACCATCGAGCCGAACGTCGGTGTCGTCGAAGTGCCGGATCCACGCATGGATGCGCTGGCCGCCATCGTCAAGCCGGAACGCACGGTCAACGCCATCGTGGAATTCGTCGACATCGCCGGCCTGGTGGCCGGCGCATCGAAGGGCGAGGGCCTGGGCAACCAGTTCCTGTCGCACATCCGCGAAACGGACGCCATCGTCAACGTCGTGCGCTGTTTTGAAGATGACAACGTCATCCACGTGGCCGGCAAGATCAATCCGCTCGACGATATCGAAGTCATCCAGACCGAACTGGCGCTGGCCGACATGGGCACCGTGGAAAAAGCCATCCACCGCGAAAACAAGAAAGCCCGCTCGGGCGACAAGGACGCGGCCAAGCTGCTGGCCATCATGGAACGCATGATGCCTTACCTGAACGACGCCAAGCCGGTGCGCGCGATGGGCCTGGACGCTGACGAAATGGAACTGATCAAGCCTTTGTGCCTGATCACGGCCAAGCCAGCCATGTTCGTGGCCAACGTGTCCGACACGGGCTTTACCAACAACCCGTTGCTGGACCAGCTGACGGCCTACGCGCAATCGCAAAACGCCCCTATCGTCGCCATCTGCGCGGCGCTGGAAGCGGAAATCGCCGACCTGGACGACGCCGACAAGGGCGCTTTCCTGGCCGACATGGGCATGCAAGAGCCAGGCCTGGACCGCCTGATCCGCAGCGCCTACAAGCTGCTGGGCCTGCAAACCTACTTCACGGCGGGTGTGAAGGAAGTGCGCGCCTGGACCATCCATGTGGGCGACACGGCACCGCAAGCGGCCGGCGTGATCCACACCGACTTCGAACGCGGCTTCATCCGCGCGCAGACCATCGCCTATGACGACTTCATCGCCTACAAGGGCGAAGCAGGCGCCAAGGAAGCGGGCAAGATGCGCGCCGAAGGCAAGGAATACGTGGTCAAAGATGGCGACGTGCTGAACTTCCTGTTCAACGTCTAAGTTGCCAGTCATGTTTCAGATGTTTTCGTAAGGTTTCACAAAGACATCTGCAAGCCAGTTTTTCCCTATGAAAGCCGCTGAAATAGCGGCTTTTTTGTTTCTGGATGTTTCATGAATTTTCATGAGCATTCACGAAAATTGCGGGTACAAAAGAGGGTATAAATCCTTGTTGCGCAGTACGGAGGTGGGTACAATCTGATCACCGCTACCAACCGTGAAATGTAATGCTGACTGATGCCCATTGCCGCAATGCCAAGCCTCGCGATAAGCTCTATCGGGTCAATGACTACAAGGGACTGTATTTGGAAGTCAAGCCGAACGGCGTGAAGGCTTGGCGTTATCGTTACAAGCTTGCCGGAAAAGAATCCCTGTTTGCGCTGGGTGACTACCCATCTGTTGGATTGGCGCTCGCCAGGGAAAAATGCGAAGAGGCCCGCAAACTGGTGAAGCTGGGGACCAGTCCCGTGCAAAATCGACAGTTGGAAAAAATCAAGCGCGAGCTAGACTCTGCAAACACCTTCGAGGCCGTCGCGAAAGAATGGATTGCCCTGAAGGATTGGGAGGAGGTCACGAAGTCCCGTCGCCTCGATATGCTCCAGCGCGTAGTGTTTCCGTCTATCGGCCAGCTGCCTGTTCGGCATGTGACCTCGGCGCATGTATTGGATATCCTCAACAAGACGCTCAAGCGTGGTGCCCCTACGGTCGCGGCAGAAGCTAAGCGGACGATGTCGTCAGTGTTCGAACTGGCTGTTGCAACGTTGCGAGCCGATGCAGACCCAGTGTGGGCGGTTCGTAAATCGCTGCCGCCGAATAAGACGCAGCACAAGAGAGCGCTACCCAGTGATGAAGTCGGCAAGCTGCTTGTTGATTTCGATGGGCATGGAGGAAACTTCCAGACAATAAATGCGTTCAAGTTGATGTGGCTGACCTTGAGTCGGCCGAATGAATCGGTTCAAGCGGAGTGGCTGGAATTTGATCTGGAAAAGGCATTATGGAAAATTCCTGCTCGGCGAATGAAGGCGCGACGTGATCACTTGGTGCCATTGCCGACGCAGGCAGTGGCTTTGCTAAACGCGATGCGGCCTGTTACAGGTCACACGAACTTTGTTTTCCCGAATCGTGATGACCGCGCTCGACCCATGGCCGATGCCGCACTTCGCCAAGCGTTAAAAAAACTCGGATGGGCTACTAAATATAGTCCTCATGGTACGCGGACAACAGGCTCTACGCTGCTAAATGAAATGGGCTATCGTCATGATGTGATCGAGACGCAGCTTGCACATGCAGAACCCAATAGTGTCCGTCGAACTTACAACCACGCAATTTATTTTGAGGAGCGGCGAGTGATGATGCAAGACTGGGCTAATTTTCTCGATACATGGAAAAATCATGATTGAGCCAGGGATTTCTTTGGAGTTTGAGGGAATTTTTCCTACAACCAGGGAAGAGCGCTGTCAAAAAAGTGAATTACTGGCACTTATTGACGAAATTCAAGTGAGGCGTGAGCGTTTGGGTGAGAGCAAAATTGTTCGGCTCGATGATTTCAAAGCCCAGCTCCTGACGCTTGCAAATGCTTACCGTACGTGGCTTATGCGTCGTGAAGTGGAAGAGGAGTTCCAAGCCCAGTTTTCGAAAATTGTCTTAGCGGCTCAGGTGTTGAAAACAGCACTGGGTCGGCTGGATCCTCTGTCGAGAAAATGCCTGGGGAAAGCTCAAGCTGATATGTTTTACCATGCCGATGGTGCAGACAAAGAGGAGCTATCACGGTTAGAGGACCTGCATAGAGTTGGATATGAGCCGCGAACGGGCTGGCACTTTGATGAGGACATCGACTCGGTCGAAGTTGCCGCAGCATCACTTGCCGGGAAAAATAAGCGAGGGCGTCCAAGCGGAACTCTTGAGCAGCAGGTGGCACAGGAATTTGTGGTTTTATGTCATCAACATAGTTGGTCGCCCATTCGAGTCTCAAATTCGGGCAGTATTAGAAATACGGGGGTTGTATTGTCGGATCCTGTTAGGTGCCTGGCAGCCGTATTTCAAATTGCTGGCTTGCCTAAACCTGTTTCAAGTTCGAAAGCGCTTTCGGCGCTAAACGTAGTGCGAAAGGGATTCCCTTACGCGACTGGTCCCATGTATGAAGACCACGGACGCAAAATCTATGATGAGGAATTTTGTAATTTCTATCATGTTGACTTTCTTTGTATGGTGCTAGAGAGCGATGTTGGGATGCCTCGTTTCGGTCCTAATACTGGAATTTGAGTTTATTTTTCATATGTATTAGATAACTTGAGCAGGCAGCTCGCGCCAAGTGAGTGGCAGTTTTCGCCTCAAAGCGGGCATGGGCGGATATATGCCTTACCGGCGAACAAATAAGCATCTGGACAGATTTGCACAATTTTCAGTATCCAATAAAGAATGCTCCTCTTGTCCTGTTATAGACTTCTTTTACTTTGGTAAGTAGGATTGCCAATCAGAGGTGTTGAAGCGACAAACTTCGTAGGTACGGCGCGCATCCCACATATCCTTCGCATGATTGCGAACAGCCCAGTATTGTTTGTTCGTTTCCAGTTCCCAAATTAAGGATGCGGGAAACGCTCCCCTCTCGGTATCAAATGGTACTCGTTCATCGATAAGAAAGGTAATCGAACTGGGGGGAAATGGCAGTCCATTTTCATCGACGTATGGCGTGATGTCTACTAACCCATTTGCAGTGCGGAGAACGGCATGGTGTTGAGAAAAAAGCATGACTCCTTGAGGGGTTGTGTCGCGCCAAAGTGCCCATCCATAAACGACCTGTCCAGCCCCCTTATGTTCCTCTCTCAGGCAGTTGAACCAGCACATACCAGCCTCAGCTTCTCCCAAAGGTTCATTCGGAACCTCAACCAGCTCATGGTTGTCAACGTAATTCGGCAATGCTACGCCACGCCTCATTCGGATTTCACTATCACTACGTATGATGTTCGCAAATTGCTTTGTGATATCGTCGATCGGTGCGTTGATGCTCATGATTTTATAATTCTCAACTATAACATCCGCCATTATACGAGTAAGAAACCGTAAAACCATGGCGTAACGCAATATCAGGTGTACCCGCTCAATGACTGCCTCTGGCCTGGCCTGCGTAAAAACGTAGAAAATTTTGACTTGTGAAAAAAACGACCTCTCAGAACAGCCGCTATGGTATTTTTTCTGGTGTCGACACTGGTCACCTTACCCACGGGAATTCTATGTTTAGGCGTTTTACACAGCCTCAGCTGGTAGCCGACATGGAAATAAAACTTCAGCTCATCATACCGCCTGTCTTAGATGATTTTTAAGTAAGTAAATTTTATACGGATTTTTAATCGCCTCTTTGGAGGTCTTTTTTTGTCCGTGTCTTTTTTCTTTATCGCTGCCACCATCCCGTTCGGATTCAGTACCTTTCGGAGGGTGGCATGCGCATACGTGGGTATTCCGGTCTATCGTGACCAGCGATTCCGGCCTATCGTGACCGGTCATTTCGGTCCATCGTGACCACCCATTGCGGTCTATCGTGACCGATTTCGGCCGCCACCGGAATCGG